>NZ_JAHPYX010000142.1:0-4706 GCF_019058535.1 Candidatus Borrarchaeum sp. | reverse complement strand
TTGATGTACCGATAGTCGCGTCAACTGGCGGCAAAGGTGGCACTGGTAAAACTGTCGTAGCCATTAACCTTGCAGCCCAGTTAGCAAATATGGGCAAAAGAGTTTTAATCATCGACTGTGATGTTGACAGTCCTAATGTTGCCATTCTTTTGGGTGCCGAATTAAAGAATGAGCAAGTAATCAAACGTTTTCTTCCAGAATTTATTTTGGAAAACTGCACATTTTGTGGGAAGTGTGCAGAATTTTGTAGGGCTCACGCTATATTGCAGGTAGGCGATAAGCCACCCCTGTTGTTCCCAGAAATTTGCACAGGTTGCGAAGTATGTCAATTAGTGTGCCCATCCGATGCAATAGTAGACAAGGAGAAGATTGTCGGTTATACATCTGAAGGGCAAAATAATGGTGTCGATATTGTCAGTGGCGAGTTAAAATTGAGAGAACCAGAATCTGCTATCGCAGTAGATGCCGCAAGAGAAAGGGCGTTTAAGAAAGTCAAAGAAAATGGAAAAAACTATGATATTGTGGTAATCGATACTGCCCCAGGTGCCCATTGCGACGTCATCCGTGCTTTGCAAGGGGCTGATCTCGTATTAGCTGTAACAGAGCCAACACCCTTTGGGGCTCACGATTTGGATCTAATAATCGAACTGACCAAGAACGTCATGATGCTTGATTCGAAAGTAGTACTAAATCGATCTGATATTGCGGATAGTGAAATAATTGATTCAACATGCCAGAAAAAATCAGTGGAGTTGCTAGCACGGATTCCATACGATGATGAACTGATTAAAAGCTATGTCAAAGGAATTCCCATAGTGAATTATAACCCAGAGTCCACAAGCGGGAAAATATTAATTCAACTGGCAGAAAAAACTCAGGAGTTGCTTTTAAAATGAAAGAAGTTGTGGTAGTCTCGGGAAAAGGCGGAGTTGGAAAAACTTCAGTTGCTGCAGCACTAGCCATTTTATTTCGCGAAAAGAATCTAAACCTTGTGGCGTTGGACGCTGACGTCGACGCACCAAATTTAGCATTGCTCTTGAGCGCAAAGGACGATGGAAGAGTTGAAGACGAAATTGAGGTGTCAGAAAAAGCTTTCATCCTTGCTGACAGATGTACCCATTGTGGACAATGCGTTGTATCTTGCAGTGAAAACGCAATAATGCAACCAGATTTGGCAGAACCACCAATAATCATACCATATCTCTGTGAAGGCTGTGGAAAATGTGCAATACTTTGTCCAGAAGAGGCAATAGAGATACGTGCAGTACGGGGGGGAAAAGTTATCAGTTCACAGAACAATACAGACGGATTTCCAATAATTACGGGACAGATAGCTATCGGTGAGACTGGATCTGGCAAGATTGTTACAGAAATTAAAAAGCGGGGAAGAGAAGAGGCACAAAAGGTAAATGCAGATATTCTTTTAGTTGACGGTGCGCCCGGGACAGGTTGCCCAGTGATAGCCGCTATAACGGGAGCGAATTATGTCATCATCGTAACTGAACCAACACCTTCTGCAATGAAAGCTTTCGAAAGGATCACATATATTGCACAACATTTTCCACTAGGGATTGGACTTGTTATCAACAAATCGGATATACATGAACCGTCAAAAGTCCAGATACTCGAAATAGCCAGAAAGAATAACGTTGAGGTGCTTGGAGAGATCCCACTCGATAAGAATGTACCATATTCTATTGGCCAAGCAGAACCAATTGTTACCTATGCGCCAGAGAGTCCTGCAGCCGTATCATTGAAACTAATTGCAGAAAGACTTCTTCAAAGTCTAAGATTTTCTTAGCAGAAAATTCGATGTAGAACATTTCCTCTTCCATAATTTTTATGAATTAAGTGAATTTAGATTATTGACTAAAGGTTTTATGTGAACGATTCTATATTATATAGAGAGGGAATTGTATGTCAAAGTTAAAGTTCGTGCCAAAGCCATTATGCTGCGATGTGGTAGAAGCGTTTTCTTCAGAAGAACGCATGAAGCTCTTGATGACGACAATAGGGCTTGGTGGATGCGCAGCTGCAAGCATATTAGAAAAATTCACTGGACTTGACACTGCAACAGTTCGTGAGAACTTAGAAGTCTTAGAAAGAACTGGATTTGTTGAAGTTCGAGAGATAGGAAAAACTACCGTCGTTCGATTACAAAAAATAATTTCCCCTATATCAACGTTTAGTCGTTTTATCGAAGAAGTGGAACAAACGACCGTTGAGAACATCATTGAAAAGTCGAAAACAATCATAGAGGACATAAAAACGAAGGATGATGCCCAGGCATTCATTGATGAATTCAATGACATTAGTTTCAGGCTTCGTGGAATAATCGAAATTTATTTTCCGCGTCAATTCTGGGAAGCAAAAGAACAAGTAAAACTCCTTGCAGAGACATTCGCTCTACCTATGAAGAAATAGAGTGATGCTGACGCAAATCTTAAAAAAAATAAAAATCGTATGGAATCCGTGCTAAACTGCAGAACCGCAGTGCGGACAGAATTCCGTACCAGCTGGAACTTCCGAACCACAGGAAGGACAAAACTCCGGTTTTGGTTCTATTGTCGGCTCAGGTTTAGGTGTTACTGGTGCAGGCTCAACTGGAGTAGGTAGTGGAGCTTCTTTTTCAACTTCTTTTCGTGTAGCGCCAACTGCTGCTATAATAATCCCAACTAAAGCCAATATTCCGCCGATCATGTTTAATGTATAATCTCGACGTTCTACAGTTTCATAGTAAGCTCTGTCAACTTGTATTGAAGTTATTTCGCAACTTGTGAGTCCATCGTTATACACAACTAAATAATACGTATCTGTGGACTGGATAGTTGCGCTGAATGCCATACTTTGCGAATTAGTTCTTGTGACAACTGAGGGTGCAGTTAATGAGTATGCGTAGGTTGTCTGCCATTCGTTGAACTGATTCGAAGTGAAAATAAAGAAGTTCACTGGTTGGGTGGTTTCTATCGATCCTGATACCTTATCTCCTGCATCTAGATCCGTGTACCAATACACATAGTAATTGTCTGGAAGAGTGTAAGAAGTGTCAAGTAGATTTTCAGTATATTCAACGCTTTGGTACGTTGTCCTCGTTCCTGCGGCTGCTAAAACTAGCCCAAAAACTAAAATAACAACTCCCACAACCGCTATCTCTTTCCTCATTTTCTATCTCTTTCCTCGTTTTTATTATCAATTATAAAAAGACCTCTAAATATTTTCTCGGGAGCTTACTTAAATATTTCACGGAAGAATTCCGCCATTCGATTTTGCTTTTTTCTAACTATAGAAATATCTATGCAAAATAATGTTTCAATGCTGGTGTCACTAAAGCTTTTCAAAATCTTTCAATGCCATTTAAAGAAATATTGATAAACACGACAATTATCGCAAAAGTAAAAAAAATGCAAGCGTCACTTGCATTCAGGTGAAGCATCAATGACGGAAAAAGTAGTATTTGGACCTGTTCCATCGAGACGATTAGGCATGTCTTTGGGGGTTAATAATGTACTTTATAAAAATTGCAGTTATTCTTGCGTTTATTGTCAGATTGGCAGAACACAACATTTTGAAATCGAACGTAACGAGTACTACAACCCCGATGAACTTGTAAGAATTGTAATAGAAGCTAAGAAGTTTGATGCGTCCATAGACTATATTACTTTTGTTCCTGACGGAGAACCAACATTAGACAAAAATCTAGGTTTTGAAATCGCTGAAATAAAAAAAGAACGTTCTACAAAAGTGGCAGTCATTACAAACGCGTCTTTAATGTATCGAGATGATGTTAAAGACGACATATACTATGGAGATACTGTATCCATAAAGATTGATGCAATAACTCAAAAAATCTGGAAAAAGATTAATAGACCACATCCAAAGCTAAAACTCGATGAAATATTAGACGGCATAGTAAATTTTTCGAAAAAATATAAGGGACGGATCATAACGGAGACAATGCTCATTAAAGGGATTAATGATCGAGAGGATGAAATCACCAAAATTGCTCAATTTCTTTCCGAAATGAAGGTAGATATTGCTTATATTGCGATACCCACGAGACCTCCAGCAGAACCATGGGTTGAACCCGCAGATGAAAAAATTATTTTAATGGCTCATGAAATATTCTCAAATCACTTAGGAAAGAAACATGTGGAATTACTTACAGGTTATGAAGATGCTTTGTTTGATAGTGTTTCAAAAGATCCTATTCACGGATTTCTAGCAATAACCTCAGTTCATCCGATGATGGTCGATTATGCACACAAGTTTTTTTCTGAAAGAGGTTTACAACCCGAAGAAGTTATAAATAAGCTCTTAGAAGAAAATAAAATAGTAAAACTTAGTTACATGAACCACGAGTTCATTCTCCGCAAATTCAAATCAGATGTCACGAAAAAAATAATGAGTGAAGGATAAGATCCAAAATTTAAATGAAGTAAAAAAAGAAAGCTGAAGAGAGTCAGTCTTACTTATCCTCTTCTTTTAATGCATTAAGACGGGACTTTAGACGACTAACTTCTTCTTCAATAGCTTTTAGGTGGTCTTTAAGTAATTTAATTTCATCTTCTCGACTTAAAGGTTGTGTAGGTGGAGGGGCAACCATCGGCGCTCCAGGTTGGGGAGTAACCATACCCATGCCGCGTCCCATACCCATACCACGACCCATGCCCATGCCGCGTCCCATACCCATACCACGACCCATGCCC
>NZ_JAHPYX010000141.1:0-8059 GCF_019058535.1 Candidatus Borrarchaeum sp. | reverse complement strand
TATCAATTGGTCAACAACAGAGATTATGCTTAGCAAGAACGTTAGCCGTTAATCCTGAAATCATTCTCATGGATGAACCATGTTCTGCTCTTGATCCCATTTCAACAGCAAAAATCGAAGATTTAATCCAGGAACTGAAGGAAAACTATACAGTTATTATCGTAACTCACAACATGCAACAGGCAGCACGTGTAGCGGATTATACCGCCTTTATGTGCTTAGGGGAACTTGTTGAATTTGGAGCTACTCTTCAAGTATTCGAAGCACCGAAATGCAAACAAACAGAGGATTATGTTTGTGGACGTTTCGGCTAATACGTTCACTCATTCTAGCACATTATCTCTTTACTTTTTTTTTTGAATATGCTTTAGTTTTAGTATTTCACATGTAATTCTGTGTTAATTCATCAATTCGTGACATCTCGTCTTTTGAAAGTTTAATGTGCATTGCACCAATATTCTGTTCCATTTGACTTGTCTTTGATGCACCTGGTATAGTTACAACTACATCGCCATGAAAATTGATAAGCCAATTTAGAGATACTTGTGCGGGAGAAGCGTTATGGGCTTGAGCAATCTCTTCTAGAGCGTCAATCAGTGGTTGGGTACGCTCTAGTTTCTTTTTTGGGCGAAGCCCAAAGCTCATCATTTTTCGCAATCTCCCGAGTTTTTTAATCAGAGACGGGTCCTCGTGGAACCTTCCAGTAAGCAATCCTTGCTCAAGAGGAGAGTACGCAATTATTGTTATACCTAGCTCTCTAGCAGTATCTAAGATATCATTCGTCTCAATTTTACGATCAAGTAAGCTATATTTCACTTGATTGGAAACTAGCTGTAACTCGTGTTTTTCTTCAAGTATTTCGAACCCTCTTCTCATTTTACCTGCTGACCAATTACTAACTCCTATTGAACGAATTTTGCCATCTTTAACCAAATCAGCCATTGCATCCATCATTCCTTTAGTCGATGCTAATGCAATAGATGCATGAATCTGATGCAAATCAATTCCAAATCCGTCCAAATAATGTAGTCGTTTATCAATTGTTTTCCGAATTGAGTTCGCTCTTCTTGGAAATGGAAACCACTTAGTAGCAATGACAACGTCACCGTTTTTCATGCCTGCCGCGTGAAGAGCATTTGCAAGATTTCGCTCTGATTTTCCAGCACCATAAGCCTCTGCCGTATCAAACCAGTTAATACCTCCATCAAGAGCAACTTTTACGATTTCGTTTATGATTTCGGGAGATAAAGAAGGCCAATATCGTCCACCAAATCCTCCTGATCCCCCTGAAAATTGCCAGCAACCTAGACCGATTTTAGTGATTTCAATTTCTGATTTTCCGAGATTTACTTTGTTGATTTGATTCATTTTAGTCACAACCATACTAATGAAGAATAATTTTGTCTTTATCTTTGAGATATTCTGGAACTATTGAGATAACATTTTTCACAGAAAAAATCACGTCGTCACCAAATCCCTTTGAATAAAGATTTCTTGCATGTGAGGAGTTTATGGCAGCAAAATGCTCCAAACCTTCAACGAATTTCATATCTTCCTTAAGGAAATCATCAAGAATACATCCTTCATTCTCTAGAATTTTGGCAATTAGTGAGGCTGCTGCTAAATCTTCTCTAGCTTTAAGTTCCGATGGACCACCTGAAAGAACCATAACTATATTACGTTTCATCCTTTTTGCTTCCTTTAAAGATGTATAAGCAACTGCATTCGCATTTACTATAGCTCCTATAAAAATTCGAGCTGCTGCCTTGGCTTTTGATAGTCCCTTTGGAAAATTTGTAGACGAGAAAATTATGATTTTTCCTACAATTCTATTTCTTGCTGATTCTAGATCATTCCTGTATGGAGAATTGCCGAGGTCAAAATCCTCGATCCGTTCCATGTTCCTTTCTCCAACAAGAAGAGCATCTGGAAATTTTGTTTCTTTTACATTTCTTGCTTCTTCAGGAGTGATCCGTACGTGAATTTCTTTTGCACCATTTTTTAGAAGGACAATACAGTTAGTTGTAGCCCTCAATACATCAATAACTATAGCAACATTATTTTTGATTTGTTCAGGATCGACTGGTTTTATCTGATCGCTTTCTCGCCTCCATACAAGAAATACTCGCGGATTTTCAGAGATCGACATTGTTGTACATCCTTAAGCATAGGATCTTGTTAGTCTGGCTCAGAGTTTTAGAATAGTCCCTGTATTAAATAATTTAAATCCTTCCAAATTGTCAGAAAAGATTTTTTGTGCAAGAAAGCCCGTGCAGTGGCATGGTGCGAGTACTGTTGGATTCAAGGCGTTTAGAATCTCTAAAACCGCTTTTATAGTTTCTGGGTCACTTTCTACTAAATGAAAGCCTCCGATAACTCCAATGATTTCTTCACGATTTGTAAGTTTTTGTGAATGGAAGATTGTATTTACGATTCCTGAGTGTGCACAACCAGCTATTATGACAAGTCCTTCCTTTATATTAACTATCAGAGCTTGATCGTCAAGTAATTCATCTTTCACAAGCATATCGTTTTTCTTGGTTAAAAGTTTGTTTGATAATGATGAAATTGAGGTTCGATTAATTTCCCCAGTTGTGCATGCTGACGGCGCAATTTTTACTGGAGTCTCAGATAATGTTAGGATTCCTGTGTGCTGAAGATCATCTTTGGAAAATGGAACCCCGATATATCTTAAACGTGCATGCTTTGAGTATTTCTTATCAAACATATTAGGATGTCCAATAATAGGAATTTTTTTTGGTATCTTTCGCAGGATATCTAAGAGTGCCCCAGTATGGTCATAATGGCCGTGGGAGATTACTATGGCATCAATTTCTGTTAAATCAATTTTAAGCCGTTGAACATTATTAAAAAATGCGAAAGTAGATTGACCTGCGTCCATTAGAATCTTTGTCGTGTTATCCTCCAAGATAATCTCGATTAACATGGAAAGCCCATGCTCTGCATAAAACCCCGGTTTATTTGAAGTATTTTCGACAATAGCTGTTATTGTGACCTCATCAGCAGGTTCTAGTTCCATAAAAATTTCCTCCTGAACCTAGTAAGATAACTTTGTCTTATGGTGAAATAACGAGTTTATAAAAATGAGGCTTGTCAACAATTGCGTGAAAGTACTGTTTCACGTAATGACAGTCTATCTAAAAATGAATCATAAAAAACTTCTTCGAATAATATAAAAAAAGGGGTAGGTTAAGGGAAAATTACTCCAACTAATCCTGCAATCGCTAGACCAAAACCAACGGCTACCCCTGCAAATATTAAGCCAAAGATTATGAATGCAAAGATATTTGCTAATATGGAAACTCCTGTAGTTGTATCAGCAACCTCTCTGAATGATAGTACATTGCTAATAAATAATAGAAGACCAATGATTAGACCGCCTCCTACAGCGATTACAGCAACTTCGACGCCACCACCACCGACTGCAGTATATATTAGCGCTATGAAGAGAATAACATACAGGAATGCGTGTGAAAATGCAAATCCAGTAACTCTTAGGACCTGTATACCTTGAATGCCTTTGGATCCTACAAACTTACCCATTAGAAAAAGTACGAAAACCCAGATTATAAATGGGACAAACACGAAGAAAATGGACGCCACAATGAATATAAGAATTCCCGTAGCAATTTCGATTGGGGTACCTCCAATTGTCCAGGGACCGTAAATAAACCAGAGTGGAAGTAAAGCAATAGTTCCAATGACTAACAAGACGACCTCGATTAGAAAAGGCATAAGAATTGATTGAGTGGTTGCGGCAGGGTCATCCTTGACTTCGCTATATACACTTTTATCAAGTTTCATTGCACGTAAAATGCGCTCAGACATTTTTCTGATTGTTTCTCCAGTTGTCATTTTCATCCTCCAAAATTTCAAATAAACTTGATGTAGGGTGTTTATTTTCTTTGTAGTATAAAAATATAGTTTGTTGTCGAGGAAAGGATTCTTCAGTTACTGAAATCACGAGACTGATTATTAATAGGGATTACTACATGAAAGGTGCTTCCTTTGCCGATACTACTTTCCGCCCAAATTAAACCACCGTGCATTTTAACATATTCTTTTGTGATGGCCAGACCTAGACCTGTACGTTCAAACTTAGATTGAAAATCAGCTGATACTGATAGATCAACAACATGAAACGGTTGAAATATCTTATCAATATCTTTTTCCATGATTCCGATCCCCGTATCCTTCACCATAACATGAATGGTCTCGCCTTCTTTCATTAATCTGATTGTAATTTTGCCTCCGTTAGGCGTGTATTTGACAGCGTTGGAGAGTAAGTTATTGAAGATTGTTCTCATAATTACGATATCCATGTAAATTAAAGGTAACGGCTCAGGAGTAATAAGGTCAAGCATATGTCCATGTTTTCTTGCTAATGGCAAGATATCTTTGATAACTTGGACAACTACACTTTCAAGAGAACCTAATTCAGGTTCTAATTTTTTCGTACCAGCTTCAAGTCGTGAATAATCAAGGAAATTATTAACAAGCACTGTTAGTCTTTCAGCACTATCTGCAATAATTTCTATCCTACTCCTAATTGCCTTATGAAGATCTAAATTTTTGCTTTTCATTTCTAGAAGATCAACATTTACTTTCAAAGCACTTAATGGTGTACGCAGTTCGTGAGCTGCAGTATTAATAAATTTTGATTGTATCTGATCAACTTTTTTCCTCAAAGTAATATCGCGGATTATTGCCATCAAAGCAGCTCTACCCTTATAGTCAATTACACTGACATTTAATTCAACAGGTATCTTTCTCCCATTCTTTGCAAGAATCTCTATTTCATATCTATTTAGTACTCCTTCACCAGACATCCTTCTTTTATACCTATTTAATACTAATTCTCTGTATTCTGGAGCAACAAAATCAATAAATTGTTTCCCAAGAGCTTCATCTCTTGAAAAGCCAGTAAGTTCGATCATCTTTGTATTTACAAATTTTAGTTCTTTATCTTGAACAATACAAATTCCATCGTTTCCTTTTTCCACAAGCGTTGAATATTTTTTCTCCGATTCTTTTAACGCTTCTTCAGTCAACTTGTATTCAGTTATATCTTTAACTACTTCCACAACAGCGATAATTTCACTATTAGAGTCTCTTACAGGAGAACTAGTAGTTAAAATATAGATTGGGCTGCCATCTGGGCGTAGAATCATTCCTTCTGAAATCACCGTTTTCTTTTTTTCAAGAACCATTTTAACTGTACAATTTGGACATGGTGATTCTAGCCCCTTATACGCTCTGTAACATTTCTCTCCAATAACATTTCCATAAATTGCTCTTTCTGGTTGATTTATCCAAATAATGTCCAAATCCCTATTTTGTATCGTAATGAGGTCTCCAATAGCGTTTAAAATTGCCTGTTGGGTAGCTTCCGATTTAATCAAAGCCATCTTTTGTTCTTCAAAGTTCTTTTCTTGAGGTTCAATATATCCTAGCACATGAGGAATCAATTTCTTTGGCGGAATTTCACGATGATTTGAGCTAGACAAAATTATTCAACTTCATTTATTTTGAAAAGTGAATCAGGAGATCTCATTAAAGAAGATTCTCGATACTAATTGATTCTCATTTTCAATCTATTTCATTAAGTCTGTGCAAACTGATACTACTCAATACTTGTTAAAAAATTGTTTGGTTTGAAGAATATTTCAAAATAGCTCATCTGTCTGAAAAATCATTGTTCACAAAAGGAATCAAAGATTTCTGTAATTTCCACTCAATTGAATAATTACTATACGTTTCATTAGAAAGTTAAAAGAATGCATCTTTATATACAAAAAATAAAAACTGAAACACTTAACTTGTGTTAAAGGTGAAAAAAAATGAGTGTTAAAGCAAGTCACATCCTTGTGAAGAAGAAATTTCTCGCAGATCAATTACTTGAACGTATAAACAATGGCGAATCCTTTTCCAAACTAGCTAAAGAATTCTCTGAATGTCCTTCTAAGAAACGCGGTGGATCGCTTGGTGAATTTTCTCGAGGTCAGATGGTTAAGCCTTTTGAAAAAGCTACATTTGCCCTTAAAGTCGGTGAAGTCACTCCAGAACCTGTAAAGACACAATTTGGATACCACATTATTAAGCGAACAGGATAGATCTCTAAATACAAAATACAAATGGAGGACACTTTATGAAAACTCAAAAAGAGCCTGTATGGCCAAATTTTTTATTTCCATCACCCGTTGTTTTGGTAACCTGCTTAGATGAAGAGAAAGGAGGAGCAAATATCATAACACTTGCCTGGGCATCGAATTTTTCATTAAATCCTCCTACAATAGGAATAGGTGTCGGTACAGGAAGATATTCGTATAAACTCATTGAAAAAACAGGCGAGTTTGTTGTAAATATCCCGTCAAAGAAGCATCTACATGAATCCGATTTTTGTGGTGTGACTTCTGGGAAAAAGGTTGACAAGTTTTCTTTGACAAAGTTCAATACCGTGCCTGCAATCAAAGTAAAAACACCACTTATTAAAGAATGCCCTGTAAATATCGAATGTAGGGTTTCTAAAATCATCGACAGTGGAAGTCATGGGATCATTATCGGAGAAATTCTATTGATGCATGTCGATGAAGAAATACAAACATCACAAGAGACTATTGATTACTCAAAAGCAGATCCGATATTATATCTCAATGGAGATTATTGGAGTGTTGGAGAAGAAATAGGAAAACACGGTCTTTCTAAAGGAAAACCCCGCGAATAAAATGAAATGTGTTGCAGAGGCGATTTAAATGAAAGGCTGGAATGGGAAAATTCTCAGAGTGAATTTATCAAATAAAACACATCTCGTAGAGACATTTAACGAAAATTTTGCCAAGAAATGGCTCGGTGGAAGAGGATTTGCACTAAAAATATTGTGGGATGAATTAAAGCCAGGAATAGATCCATTAGGTCCCGAAAACAAACTTATTATTGCATTAGGACCGATTTCTGGAATTAGTGCACCAAACACTGGCAAGGTTGTTGTTGCGGCTAAATCTCCTTTAACAGGAGGATACGGAGATGGTAATATTGGCTCACATATCGCAATCCAATTGAGAAAAGCTGGATATGATGCTTTAGTTGTTGAAGGCATTTCTAATGAACCTGTGTGTCTTTCTATTGAAGATGATAAAGTGGATTTTCTTTCAGTAAAGGAATGGTGGGGAAATGGTACATATGAAACAATAGAACTTATTGAGGAAAAATTTGGAAAACATGCGGCGCATCTTGTAATAGGACAAGCTGGAGAAAATCTTGTTAGATATGCCGTAATTAGATCAATGGAAGGGAGAGCAGGTGGACGACCTGGTATTGGCGCCGTTATGGGCTCAAAGAAATTGAAAGCAATAGTTGTCAAAGGAACAAAGAATTTATATGATATAGTCGCAGATCAAGAAAAAATGAAACAATTGGGTTCTCAAGGAATGAAGAAAGTTAGGGAACTTGATGATCAGACTAATTGGACAAAACAATCAACCAACGCAATTTTATCCTGGTGTAACGATTTTGATGCACTTCCAGTTAGGAATTTCAGGAAAACGTCACATCCATTATCACACAAAATCGATGGTGAAGCATTACAAAAAGCACGTATTGCAACATATGGATGTCCTCATTGTGTTATGAGGTGCGGTATTGCCATTAATGATGATGAAGGACATATCAGTGAACTCGATTATGAGAACATTGGTATACTGGGTGCAAATTTAGAAATATTTGACCTTCCAGCTGTTGGGACTCTTAATTATCTCTGTGACGATTATGGACTAGATACGATAAGTACAGGGAGTGTTTTAGGTTTCTATGCAGATGCTATAGAACAGGGACTCTATAATGGCAATTTTAAATTTGGAGATGCAGAGGCTGCTAAAGAACTCATCAAAATGATTGCTTATAGAAAAGATGTTGGTGACTTCTTAGCCGAAGGAACTAAACGTATGAGTGAAGAAATCGGTAATAATTCACATGAATTTGCGATGCAAGTGAAAGGACTTGAAGTTTCTGCTTATAATTGTAAATTCTGTCCTGGTATGGC
>NZ_JAHPYX010000140.1:0-14994 GCF_019058535.1 Candidatus Borrarchaeum sp. | reverse complement strand
TAACATCCTTTATTAAAGGATTCAATAATTCTTGGGGATCATCAAATGTAGGATATACTTTGTACAACTGTGCCATTTTTCCGCCAAAATTGGGGGTCTTTTCGACTAAATGGACCTTAAAGCCTCTATCTGCAATATTCTTTGCGGCACTAAGCCCTGAAATTCCTCCTCCTATTACCAAAGCTTCACCTTTCACATCGACCATGTGTTGCGGTAGCGGCTCTAATAAGCGTGATTTGGCTACTGCCATTCTTACTAGATCTTTAGCCTTTTCGGTAGCTTTTTCTGGTTGATTACTATGAACCCATGAGACATGCTCGCGAAGATTTGCCTGCTCAAAAAGATATTTATTAAGCCCTTTTTCCTCTATAACTTTCCTGAAGGTTGGCTCATGCATTCTAGGGCTACATGATGCTACCACAACTCTATTCAGTTTAAATTCATCGATATCTTCTTTGATCATAGTTTGTCCTCTATCAGAGCACATGTAGAGCTGAGGTCGCGCTACTGCGACATTCGGCAGTTTTGATGCATATTCTGCCACTTCATCTACGTTTACTACACCACCAATGTTGATACCACAATTGCAGACATAAACACCAATTCTAGGTTCTTCTTCCATTTCTTTTTCCTCCTAAATTGCTTTTAAACTAGCCCGCATCGCTGCCGCACTCCCTTGTCCTACACTGTCTGGGATATCTTTCACTGATTCGCAGACACCTGCCATGTATACTCCCTCAATTTTTGTGTCAACGGGCAAGATACGTGATGCCTCCTCAAAGAAGCCGTACTGATCTGTAGGCAAATTTAGAATTTTACCGACTTCACTAGAGTTTTGTGATGGCACAAGACCTATAGAAAGAACTACCATATCGAATTCTTCTTGATTCAACTC
The DNA here is from genome assembly GCF_019058535.1 of Candidatus Borrarchaeum sp. Taxonomy (NCBI): domain Archaea; kingdom Promethearchaeati; phylum Candidatus Borrarchaeota; class Candidatus Borrarchaeia; order Candidatus Borrarchaeales; family Candidatus Borrarchaeaceae; genus Candidatus Borrarchaeum; species Candidatus Borrarchaeum sp. The sequence goes on along the minus strand of NZ_JAHPYX010000140.1, from coordinate 14,099 downwards.
TCCAGTTTCAGTATTTTCAACTCGCACAAGAAGGTTTTTTGTAGTTTCGTCCTCGACGATCTCCCCAACTTTTCCACGTACAAATTTTACACCAAATCTGGTTTGTGCGTTTTGATAAAACTCATCGAAGCCCTTTCCGAAGGCACGGACATCAATATAAAAGATCGTCGTGTCACATCCACCATGAATATGATCTTTGGCTAGAATCGCGTTTTTAATGGCATACATACAACAGACGCGACTACAATACGGCATTCCGTGCTCGGGATCTCTTGATCCGACACACTGGAGGAAAGCAATTCTTCGCGGGATTTTTCCATCGGATAATCGGAATACATGGCCTCCTGCAGGTCCAGATGCTGATAAAAGGCGTTCAAATTCAAGGGAACTCAGTACGTTATCATAGACCCCATAACCATAGTTCTTTAGATTTGTCGCATCAAAAAGGTCATAACCAGTTGCCACAATAATAGATGCAACATTCACTTCTATTTCTTCGGGCTCTTGATCATATTTGACCGCCCCAGCTTCGCAGATATTATGACAGAGTTCGCATTCTATGCAAGCATCTTTGTCGATCGTATACACCAACGGTACGGCCTGCGGAAAAGGCACATATATAGCTTTTCGAACGCCGATTCCTTCATCAAACTCACTAGGAACTTCTACTGGACAGTGAATCGCGCAATTTCCGCAGCCAGTGCATATATTTTCATCAATATATCGGGGCTTTTTCTCAATTTTTGCAGTAAAATTGCCAGCAGTACCTGTAACTTCCTTTACTTCGCTATAGGTAAGCAGTTCGATGTGCGGGTGACGAGCAACATCGACCATCTTAGGAGTTAAAATACACGCAGAGCAGTCAAGGGTGGGAAATGTTTTATCTAATTGAGCCATGTGCCCCCCGACGCTTGGTGATTTTTCAACAAGATATGTTTTAATTCCTTGATTTGCTACATCGATTGCAGCTTGTATTCCAGTAACGCCTGCACCTATAACTAAAACATTTTTTTCACTCAACTTTTTCTCCTCCTTTAGTTATGCCCCCTCCATTCTTGGGACGGGGAAAAGTGGCGTTAGTTTTTCAAGTTCCTCGACCATTTCTCTGATAGTATTTGCGAAACTTTCACCTTCACTAGCAGAAATCCACTCTAATCTAAGTCGTCTAGGGTCTATTCCGGCTTGTTTTAGTGCGTGTTTTATTGCTATAAAACGCATCTTTGTCCTATAATTACCAGTTGCATAATGACAATCTCCAATATGACAACCTGAAATGAGTACACCATCGGCACCCAGCCTAAATGCCTCAAATACGAAAGTGGGGTCAACTCGCCCAGAACACATCAATCGAATAATTCGGACATTGGTAGGATATTGAAATCGTGATATCCCCGCAAGATCTGCGCCACCATAACTGCACCAATTGCACGTAAAGGCTATAATAAGTGGTTTCTCTTTAATTTCCGAAAGTACTGCTCTGATTTGTGCTAGAACTTGCTCATCTGAATAATGTTTCATGTAAATCGCTAGTTGTGGACATGCAGCAGCACATGTTCCACAGCCTTTGCAGATATCCTCAATTACTTCTGCCTTGTTTCGCTCCTCAATCATCTGAATTGCTCCATAGGGGCACTCTAGGGTACATAATTCGCATCCAATACACATCTCTTCATCGACACTGGCCGTAATCGCCTCGATCTCAATCTTGCCCCTAGCCATAAGGCAAGCTGCTGCACTTGCAGCGGCTTTTCCTTGTGCAACACATTGAGGTACATCCTTTGGACCAGCAGAAGCTCCTGCGAGAAATATACCGTCAGTAAACGTATCAACAGGACGTAACTTTGGATGCGCTTCTAGGAAAAAGCCTTCCTGTCCAAGTGAAATGTTTAACGTTTGGGCAAGTTCTTTTGTACCTTCTCTTGGAATAAGCGCAGTCGCAAGAACAACCATGTCGAGTTCGAGTTCCAGTTGTTCTCCAACGTAGAGATCCTCTACACTGACTTTAAGGTTTCCAGTCTTTAGATCTTCGAATACTTCTGAGGCCCTTCCTTTAATGAAAGTTATACCCATGTCTCTGGCGCGTCGATAAATTTCCTCAAAACCCTTACCAAAAGCGCGAATGTCTATCGCGAAAATATAAATTTCTGCATCGGGATATTTCTCTTTGATTTGAACTGCCTGTTTTATAGAAATCATGCAACAGACATTTGAACAGTATTCATGACCAACCCTAACATCCCGTGAGCCAACACATTGAATGAATCCTACTCGATGAGGTGCTTTTCCATCGGAAGGTCGCACTAAGTTTCCACGAGTGGGACCTGCTGCATTTTTTATCCTCTCAAATTCGATGTTTGTAATAACATTCTTATAGACGCCATATCCATATTCTCTCTTCGGTGCAGGATCATATGTTTCGAACCCTGTAGCTACAATAATTGTACCGACATCAAGTTCAACTTCTTCTCCTTTTTGATTGAAATCTATCGCTTGTTTTGGACAGAACGTCTGACAGGTTCCGCAAATCCCATAATTCAAGTGAAGGCAACTTTCTGGATCGATTGTGAATCTAAGGGGAACTGCTTGCGGAAATGGCACATAAGCTGCCCCACGCTTCCCAAGACTCACATCAAAGGCGTTTGGTACACGTACTGTGCAGATATCGCCACAGTCGCCACAACCGTTACAAAGATCCGTATCAACATAACGGGGTTTCTTATTCACCTTGACCTTGAAGTTTCCTACAAAACCATCAACCTGTGTTACTTCAGAATATGTCAGAAGTTCGATATTGGGATGATTGCCAGCGTCGACCATCATTGGAGCAAGGATACAGATCGAACAGTCCAGCGTTGGGAACGTCTTGTCCAGCATTGCCATATATCCACCAATAGTCGGTGTCTTTTCAACAACATATGTTTTGAATCCTTGATTAGCCAAGTCTAGGGCCGCATTAATTCCTGTCACACCGCCACCAACAACTAGAGCCCTGTCTATGATAGAAACTTCCTTTTTCGCCAATGGCTGCAATAATGCGGCTCTCATTACTGCCATGTGCACAAGATCTTTAGCTTTCTCTGTCGCTTTTTCAGGCTCATTCATGTGTACCCATGAAACATGTTCGCGTATATTGACCATCTCGAACAGGTATTTATTCAGACCCGCAGCCTCGACAGTCCTTCTGAAGGTTGGTTCATGCATACGCGGACTGCATGACGCGACTATTACCCTATTGAGCTGATGTTCCTTGATAGCTTTCTTAATTTCGTCCTGACCCGGATCCGAACATGTATATTTGTTATCCATAGACACCACAACATTGGGTAACGTTGCTGCATACTCAGCAACTGCTTTAGAATCAACTACTGCACCAATATTAAGCCCACAATGGCAAATAAATGTACCAATTCTAATTTCTTCTTCCATTTTATCAATCAACTCCAATCTTCGCAAGAACTTTATCTAATTTGATTCTGTGAGTTGCTAATCCTAATTCATCTGCACTCATGCCCATTCCAAGCCCAAGAAGTTCGCTATAGGTAAGTGTAGGGATATCATACTTCTCCTTATACTTGCGTTCCACTAACTTTTGCCCCAGGTCAAATTGCAAGAAACAGAGAGGGCAAACGGTCACTAAACAATCTACTTCAGCTTCTTTCAACTCCTTAAGCCGTTCCCTTAGCATTCCTTCTGTTAAGTCATCAGAAACGTTTCGGAGAAGTCCGCCACAGCATCTTAAACGATGTTGGTAGTAAACACTTTCTGCGCCTGTAGCCTCTATAAGATCGTCCAAGAAGAAATGACGTTCAGAGAAATCAATCCCAATAACCTCTATGGGTCTAAACAAATGGCAGCCTGGTCTAATGCCGACTTGTAGAGCATCGAGTGGTTTAACCATTGTTTCTTTGATTTTGTCTACACCGACATCGTCAAAATAAATTTCAGCTAAATGTCGAACTTGTACCGTGCCTTTGTATTCTTTGTCCACCTCGGCGAGAATTTCATTCACCTTCGCCAAAGTCTCTGGCTCTTGATTCAAGATCCTAGCTATTCTATCAAGTCCCTCAAAGCATCCATTACAGGGTGTACACATTGTATCCAATCCCATTTCTTCGACGACGGCAAGATTTCTTGCACCGACACTGAGAGAGGTAAGATAGTCAAGTGAAAGGATACCAACTGGTGCGCAACAAGTCCACTCGCCCTCTGGCTCGGCAAAATTAACGTCTAGTTTTTCAGCGGTCTGCCTGAGCGAAACTTCATAACTTGGGACTCGCTCAGGAATAAGACATCCGGGGAATAAGGCAAACTCTTTCATGTTTTCTCCTCCTTCTCCTCTTTTCCATAAATCAGATCATAAAAGCCTGTTGCTTTAACGATCGTCTGTAAATCCTCTAAAGCATTTTTTGGAAGGCGTTTTAATCCCAATTCCTCCCTCCTTTTATCCATCGAGGCAGTGGGATGCTGAACCCATCCCGTTTCGATCATACTTTTAGCTTGTTCTATTAAGGCTTTAGGAGCATGGCCTTCTCGAAATGCAATATTACGTAATGTTATAATCACATCTGTTATGTTAACCTTTTGAGGACAACGATCTTCGCAAGTAAAACAGGTAGCACACAACCAGATCTGATCACCAGCTAATACTTCTTCTCTCATTCCTAAAATGGTCTTCCCGATGACCTCTCTTGGTTTATAGACTTCCGTAACTATTCCAACAGGGCATCCGCCACTACATGCTCCACATTTAAAACACGCGTTGAGGTTTTTTCCAAGAGGTGTGTCAGCGATCTCGTATTTAAAGTTTGGATCGAGATCTTTTGATCGGATTGGCTCCTTGATCGGAACTTCAATTTCACCTTTACTCATCTTTTAATCACCTTTTATTTATTCGGATAGGAAATCCAATACCTTTTCGGCATTGACCTTGTTAAGAGATAAACCAACATCTTCTGCATCCATTCCCATGCTAAGTCCCAAAAGTTGAGTGTGTAAAAGCGCCGGTAGTTTGTATTTTGTTTGATAAGTGTCTTCTGCTTCTAACTGCATAAGATCTAACATAAGATGGCAATAAGGACATACTGTTACGGTTGCGTTTGCCCCAGATTTCGAAATGTTCTTCAGTTTATTATTGATGATCTTAACCGCAAGCGATTGCTCGGTGGCAATAACTGGAGCACCGCAACATTCGTATTTGTCACGGTAGTCAACCATTGTGGCTCCCGTAATGGCACAGAGATCATCTACAGATTGTGGAGCCTCTGGATCTTCAAATTGCAAAACCTCACTAGGTTTGAGAAGGTGGCAACCGTAATGTGCTGCGAGTTTTAAACCGTTAAAAGGTTTAGTAATCTGTTTCTTAATTGTTTTAAGACCAATGTCTTCAACAAATGAGTTTACTGAGTTAACAACGCGTATCTTGCCTTCAAATGCCATATCAAAATCAGCTAGGACTTCATTAACAGCATTTCTTTCAACTTCATGTTCCTTTAGATAAGCATTTGCTTTTGCTAAAGCAGATGTGCACCCTCCACATAAACAGAGGAGATCTAGACCTTGTTCTTCTGCTAAGGCGAGAACTCTCCCCGATAAAGCAAGGTATGCAAGTTTATTAGCGGGCTCAACGTATAGCCCACAACAGTTCAATTGATCAAGATCTACTAAATCTACACCTAAATGATCCATGACTTTTCTGGTTGATGCTTCATACGCATTGAGACGATAAGGAATAGTACAGCCCGTATATAACGCATATTTAACCATTCTTAACCCTCCTCTATATCTAACAATCGATTAAGACCTGTTTTTTCTGCAATCTTTCGAAAAACCATAGGTGACGCTTCTGGAATGTCAGGTAGTTCAAAATCCTCTCGTTCAAATTCCTGAACGTCTCCCATTTCATAAATCCAGCCGAATTGGTGGATTGCTTTGAGGAGTTCCTTTATTGCTTTAGGAAGCAATCCTTCCTGTGTTGCTCGATTTTTGAGCACAGTAAACACATCTGTGAGTTTAACACCTTGTGGGCAGCGCTCATTGCACGTATAACAGGTAACGCATCTCCATATATCCTCTGACTTTAAGATATCTTTAAGACCTAATTGCACCATCCTTAGAATCTGTCTTGGTCTAAAGGTATCGACGTTTCTACTGACAATGCAACTTCCTGTACATAGTCCACATTGATAGCATAACTTTAGTACATCTCCCCCTGGCATGCTTAATAACTCGTTTTTAAAGTTTAGGTCAACCCTGCTTACAGAATCAGTTTTATTGTAGCCCAAATTCACCAACTCTTCCCTTTTTCTTCGCATCTTTTCGTTTAACAACGATTTCTTATACATCATTAATGATCTAAATCGTTAATGAACAAATATGACAAATTGATATAGGTTTCTAATACTTAAAGATTACTTGTTCTTTTAAGAACGATAATGAACAATAATGACAGATACGAGAAGATCTCCTATTTTTCTAAGAACGATAATGAACAATAATGACAGATTTTCAATTTATGGACACCTAAAAGAGTCAACATCGTCCTATGGAGAGTAACCAAATAGTTCTGTCAAAAGAAGAACCCTATTTTCTTAGGTCATTTCATAGCATTTTATTTGTTTAACTCTGCTTAATTGACTTGAGCAACAATTTTATTTTCAAATAAGGGATTTAATAAAAAGTACAACTTTAATTGTCAAAAATTGACATTATTTTCTTTCAAGGGGGTAGAATATGACTATATTGAGGGTTCATTCACGTATTAGGATTTTAGTCGGATTTAAATTAAGTTAGTAGTTAGTCAAAGGGTGAATTTCCAAATTGGTTTTTGAATTAATAAGATATTTATAAGACCATGTCGTGTTTATGATAATCATGGACGCGTAGCTGTTGCTTAATGAGATCTAATATTCGAAAGACATCATTAATTGCGTTGCAAGTATTTCTAGTGATCTTAGTGATCTCTCTAGCATTCAATTTTGCTTTTACACCAAAAATCACCACAGATTATTCGAATGATGGATCAACTCTCTCTCCTGAAGATTACATTAATAGCCTTGATAATGGCGGCGGAGGTGGAGGCGGAGGCAGCACTCCAATTAATCCAAATAATCCTTCAGGGTCTGGAAATGATTTTGACGTTCAAGAGTATTTTGAGAAAACTGGTCAAGATATAAGAATCCAAAATAATACTGATACAACACCTGAGATTGAGATAAACGCGCCTTCTCAAAACTCCAATTTAGTCTATTATAACCTAACAATCTCTGATGTATATACGGATACAGGCGGTTTTATAATGCTTGATGACAACTGGTATGGGAATTTTCTGCAATGGAGAGTTGTAAGTAACGAAACTGAGGGTTTTGCATATTACTTCAATGTGACTGAGGCCACTGAGAATGGAATCATTCCATATGTTTTTATTGACTCATTTAGTTTCGGACTTGTTAACTTGACTGATGCACCTAATGGATTCAACTTCACAGTGTTTATTTTGAGTGAAACGACTGATGGTTCACAAAAGCCAAACGCAACTGGTTGGCATTACCAAGAGACCTTTACAGCACCTCCAAAGGGCTTATGGGGAGAATATGTTCCCTTTGATGGATACAATGGCAGCTCAATATCAGGTGATAGAATAGTTCTAGAAGCAGGCAACTATTATATTGGCATTATTAAAGCCGATGTGAACCAAGTAGATTTTGCTTGGATTGCAGAACCTGACTCTTTCGCTGATGATGATGGCAAAACCTATTATACTGGCGATCATACGAAGCAACCACCTGAGACCATTGCTTGGATTGAAGAACCTGTTGACATGACGTTTATGTATTATTATTCAGACGTGGCTGTGACAGAGGAGTTTGATATGGAGGTAATTCCATCTGGTGATTTTATGGGTAATAGTACAGCTATATTAGCGGGAAATGCAACTTATTATGGGGCAAATAAGTCCCTGTCCCCGTGGGATGGGCTAGCTATATGGCAAACTAACGAGACGAATCCTGAAATACCCCCAGGAAATGATGGGACTTTTTATTTTGATATAAAACACAAAGGCTTTCCAGATATTTTTCATATGAAGATGGATTATACGCTTTATTGTGAGTTTAGCGATGGATCATCTCAAACTATTTACTCCACATATAGTGTGACAAGTGGAAATAACGTGACATGGACTTTAGACTACTCTATTAGTGTCCCGTCGGGACTTGATGCCAATCTGAAGATAATGGACATTCCAAGTGATTGGACCCTTACATCTGTGAAATCTCCTGATGGCAGTGAAAAAATATCAACTGCTATATTAGAAAATGCAAATCTTACTATTACCTCCATTTCGCAAAGTGGGACATGGAGGATTTATTTTACGTCACATAACTACGTAAATGAAGTTTACTCCCAAGAATATTCTGAAGCTGGTTATTTCAATCAAACAACTTTCTATTCAAGTGACGAAATGCGTGTTAACGCATATATTGAAAATCTAAGTGGATCGGTTGGGGGAGGAACTGCAACTTTGACGGTATTAAAACCAGATTCGACAGATGTGGCACACACAAAAACTTCTGGTGCAGATTCTAATGGTAGAATTACTTTTTCAGATTGGGAGGTTCCATATAACGAACCAACTGGGAATTATCGCTTGCAAGTTTTATGGAATAATGGTACTGAAGTTGGTTTTCTGGACACGATTGTTAAGATTAACAGTGAATCTTTAGATGGAGGTGAATCTTCTCAAGAGAGCGGAGAAGCTAAGAACTATCTGACTGTTAATGCAGATTATGAAGGCATACTTGAACGTGGACATTCGTTGGATATCCAAATAAATGTTACGCGATGGGGAAATGTCGTTGAAGGACTTAATATCACGTTAAAATTCTTGGATGAGACTTATACTATAACTGTATACGATGAAGTTGAGAGTAACGAATTACAGGTCAATCAAATGGGTGCTGTCAGTACATTTCAAGAAGGCTCATATTTTGATGTTACTGAAACTGAAGGAATCTATGATATTCAAATAGAAACTGCAAATCTCACACCTGGTAGTTATACATTTGAAATTTATGCTTCTAAAGAGGGCTTTGAAGATACTGGGTCAGTTTTTGATTTTACAGTCGAAAGAATGTCTGTATCAACCTTCTTTGTTGCATACTCTCCGAAAGTTGTTACATTCAATCCCCTTCCCAGCCTTTCAGTGGCAATATTATCCATTGCTTTTATTATGGTAATTAATTCACTTTTGTTTTCACCAGTAGACGCTGAAAAATTTATTGATTTGTATGTCTATACAAATACTGGCTTAGGGATCGACCATGTATCATTCGGATCTTTTGAAACGGATGAAGCCCTGATGACCGGAGCGCTTGCAGGGATCTCTTCTCTGATTGCTGAAGCAACACAAACAAAAACACCTCCTAAAGTAATTGAAAAAGAGGAATTCACAATCATAATTGAATATGGTGAATTTATTGCAGCGTCATTATTTGCAAAAGTGAAAGCTAGATCATTTGCTCATAGAAAGATAAGTCACGATCTTAGGATGTTAGTTAAAGACTTTGAAAGTGAAAATAAGGACGCTCTGGAACATTGGACGGGCGATCTTTCCAAAATCGAACCTCTATCTAAATATATAATCTCAGGGTTTCGTTTAAAACCATCTATGTATTTAACGGACTTGAAATATGAATATGGAGTTCTAAACTACGAAAAAAAGAATTTATTTAATGCGTTTCTCTTGCTTGTTGACGCCTTTAAATCATATCTTGAAAACAAGAATATAGAGAAAGCAAATCAGGCATTTTTCCTTCTTGAAGAAATTCTTCGTAAATTAGTCAATTATGCTCCCTTTACAATTATAAGGCCCTTTGCGAACTTTATGGATACTCAAACAAATAGATCACTTAAATTTGCATTAATGCGTCTAATCAGTAAATATATCGAACTTTTCAGGCATTCTAAAATAAGTATACTTTAAAAGGAATTAGAAAAAACTACACTTTTTTTAAATAGAATTACAAAATGTAGAACAGCATCCAATTTACAGAAGATTTAAGTATTTGACTAAGTTCTAAAGATTTACATTCAAAAAGAGATCTAATATCTTCCGAAAAAGATATTTCAGATGAAGTCAACTACCCCACCTTAAAGGGTAGGGCTTGGGAAACCAAGTTCCTTAGTTGATTAGAGGGCTTCCCTTTGTGGGAGCAGCAGTTGTTTAGGTCATGACACCCTGGGGTGATCCACTAGCCCCTTGCTCTGTCGTCGGTGGTTAAAAGTCCTGAGGGGTAGGGACGGTGCTGCCGATGCCAAAAGCCTTTACAACAGCCTCGAAGTGGACCTACTCCCTTGGTGTTGGGAGCGGCGGGACTTGAGAGCCCCCGTCATTAAAACACCACCCGAGGTTGGGTACACCAACCCCTGTCTCCGCAGAATCGGTTGTGTGAACAACATCCGACCTCAATTCCTCTCCACCCTAAAGGGCTGGAGTCTCCTTGAGGTAATCTTATAAACTTTAGTTAATAACTTGATAGTCAGTTGATTGATAGAACTTGTTTTGAGGGAAATAAATTGAAGGAAGTACGCGTTGCAATTGCTGGGGTTGGAAACTGCGCCTCTGCATTAGTTCAAGGATGCCAATACTATCGAAATGCTAAAGAAGATGAGATGGTTCCTGGCCTTATGCATGTGAATTTTGGCGGATATCACATTAGAGACATCAAATTTGTTGCCGCTTTCGACGTCAATACAAAAAAGATTGGAAAAGATCTTTCAGAAGCAATTTTTGCAGAACCAAATTGCTGTGAAGTGTTTGCTGAAAATATTAAACCTTTCAATATTAAGGTATTACCTGGTCCGATTGCAGATGGTGTTGCACCTCATATGGTTAATTCATTTCATTGCTATGATCCCAATCTCATTGAAGCGGTTGATATAGCAAGTGTACTACGAGAAACAAAGACGGACGTTTTAATTAATTATTTACCTGTTGGCTCAAAGGAAGGTACCAAATTATATGCTCAGGCTGCGCTAGAAGCAGGTTGCGCATTTGTAAACTGTATACCTGAGTTTATTGTATCTGTCAAAAAATGGGCTGAACGATTTGAAAGACGTGGCATTCCTATAGCTGGTGATGATATCAAGAGCCAAGTTGGTGCAACAATAGCACATAGAGCCTTAGTGAATCTATTTCTTGATAGAGGCGTAAAAATTGACCAAACTTATCAGTTAAATATAGGCGGAAACACTGACTTCGAAAATATGACTGTAGAGTCTCGTTTAAAGACTAAACGTGTATCAAAGACTGAAGCAGTTACGAGTTTGGTTCCCTATCCTACTCCAACAAGAATTGGACCTTCTGATTATGTTAAGTTTTTGGGAGACAATAAGATTTGCTATATTTGGTTGAAAGGTCGAAAATTCGGAGATGTACCAGTAACTGTACAACTAAAACTAAGCGTTGAAGATTCTCCTAATAGCGCAGGTGTTGTAATTGATGTTATTCGCGCAGTTAAATTAGCACTTGATAGAGGTATAGGTGGACCTTTAACCAGCATCTCGTCTTATGGGTTTAAACATCCTCCAGAACAGATTGTCGACAGTGTTGCACATACGAACGTTGAGGAGTTCATCGAAGGAAAAAGAGAACGCTGAACAATATTCTAAACTTTCCATTTCACACTTATTTATTGAAAATTAATGTTAATAAGACCGCTAGCTAACACGCTTCAGATAGCCTTTCGTCTCGCATTCTTCAAAGAACGCAATGAAATCTTTTACAGAATTTAGTCGATATCCAAGTAGTTGTAGTGAAAGTATAATATCTTCAACTGTATTTTTACCATTTATATACTGTAAAGCCATTCTATATTGCTTATCTTGAGCAGGAATACTTTTTACAGCCTTTAAAGCATCAGTATTCAGCGCATAGACATCGTTTAATTCCTTTAGTCCTTCATCTGGTTGAGTGATTTCTATAGTACTATCTTGTAGCTTTTCAATGGATGTCTCTTCTGGCGAACTACTCGCATCTGAAGTCAAACGAATCAATTTCTTGAACATGCCAACAACGCTTTTGCCAATAGCACGTGATTCTTTGTCAACGATTATTTGTTGCACAAGCGTATCAAGAGAGGGAATGAATTCGTGAAATATAGAATTATCTTTTAATAAATCATCACTAAAGGTTTTTTGGTACATCTCAATGAATTTTTCATCAACTTGATCAAAAATTTCTTTAATTTCGTCACTTGAAGTCTCAGAATCAGCACAAACAGCATAAATCACATCTAAGCTATGAGATCTTGAATAAATAAACTTTAAGTCGCCCATAACAATTTCATCAACTTGTCGCTGAATTATTTGCTCTGCAAAGGTATTGATAGCTGTTATAAATCCAGATATAAGTGCCTCATCAACTTCTAACGATCCGTATCTCTTAGAAATAAGAGCAGTGCCATCTGTTTTCAAAATGTAGACATTGTGTATCAATCGAATCCCCTAGCTTTATCTAAATAATAATATGAAAACCCCTTTTTTAGGTTTTCTAGTAAGTATTTCCGCCATTCTGTTCTAGAACCTTCATGTATTAATTCTATTAAGAGAACGGTCGAAAAATCATTACTCTCGTAATGAAGTCTTAGTTTATTTGTTTATTTGCAAATTACACAATAGTAAGTTTTATTGTCACATTTAAGGAAGATTTTAGGTATGTGATCACATGTTTGGTTGAGCAATATACAGTTTCATATATATTATATAAGGAATGTATTGTAAGCCACATCAATCGTATATACTGCCAATTGAGTATTCAAATTGAAATGGAAGGAAAAATATGGGTTTGATACAAGGATACAATTTTCCTAACGAGTTATACTACTCCAAAAAACATATTTGGGTTAAAGTAGACTCTAATGAATCTGTAACCTTCGGATTAACCGATTTCGCAATTAAAAATGCAGATGAAGTGGTTTTAATTGAATTGTTTCAGAAAGAAGGTAGTCAAATTCAATGTGACAAGCCATTCGGAGCATTGGATTCAGCAAAAGGTACTAACATCTTGTATTCACCATTTTCTGGAACGATTGAAAAGAGAAATCGAAAAGTAATGATGGATGCTTTAGTTGTTAGTAATGCACCATATACGATAGGCTGGTGCATTAAACTTACCCCCACTAACCCCACTTCTTTTGAAGAAGAATTAACAGGTTTAATGAAAGGAGATACACCTGAGTTTATTGAATGGATCACAAACGAGATTAAACGAATAAGTAAAGCTGATTGATTTCAAACTTTAAATTTCACCTGACGATATATCGTTAACGATCATTATAAATTGCGGAAGTGGGATGGGAAAGAATTTTAAACACTTCATTTTATAAAATAGTTACACATAGAAAGTAAAGTCATAGATTATGAGGTGAGTTTTTACGATGACAATGACCGCGTTTATTCTTGCAAAACTAAGTCCTGAAGAGTCTGGAATGGATTTATTAAATGAAATTAGAACGGATGAATTCGTTGAAGAAGCGTTTCTCATTTACGGTGCATTTGATCTTATAGTGAAAGTTGAAGTAAAAAATCCTGAAGATTTAGACAGTTTTATATTTAATAGACTACGAAAAGTCCGAGGCGTCCTTGATACCGCTACATGCATATGCGCCAGTTGTTAGAAACCTATACAATATTAATAAGCTCCTTTTTTCAATCCTGGGTATTTTCTCTAAAGACATTTACAACTATTTTTTCTTTAATTTACTTCTTTCAAAGAATATAAAAGTGCAATTTTTCTAATAATGTATTGCCCAGAAACTCATTTCACTTATTTTGGAAGCGATGGACGCGATGGACGAAGAAATAATTAGAGAGTTAGCCAAAATTGTTGGAGACGATTACATAACTACAGATGACGCCGATTTAGTAGCCTATTCGAGCGATGTCCTTTCAAGTGCATTCGAGAAGCCCGATTGTGTTGTGATGCCAGAAAATACCTCACAAATCTCGTCGATTATTAAACTGGCGAATAGGGATAGGATCCCTGTTATTGCCAGAGGAGGCGGGACCTCTGAGTTGGGGGGTTGCGTTGCATGGCACGGGGG
>NZ_JAHPYX010000139.1:0-4631 GCF_019058535.1 Candidatus Borrarchaeum sp. | reverse complement strand
GGGCAATACCATGATGTTCTACCCAGCGGACAATCAGATTTTCAGGCGACGAGGCGTGACAAGTTTGGATTAAGTGTAGACCTGCTGTAAGAGCGTGAAACACAGCTTGTGAATGTTCTTGGGTTTGAATTTCTCCTAAGAAAACATAATCAGGCGAACGATGCAATAATTTCACGATTTCCTTACTCTTACTTCGTAATGTGTTCTCACCTTCGAAGGGAATGACTTGTAAACGTACTTGGTGTTTATCGTAATTATGTTGAGGAACACTTTCAATCACATCCTCGATTGTGATTTTTCTCCACTCAGGAGGGGTGATCAAGTCCAGTGCATTGACAAGTGTGGTTTTACCTGAATTAGGTTCCCCAATGACCGTAATGTTACGGCGTCGCACCAGTGCAAAATACATGTAAGCAGCGATTTCCACAGGAAGAGTACCATTATCTACTAATTCTGGTAGAGTAAAAGCCTTACGTTTTAGTTTACGTACGTCTAAATGAAGACCATCTGCTGCTAGCGGGGCGATATCCATTGAGATGCGAACATGAAAACGATCCGTTATCAACTCCGTCTTGATAGAAGGGTTGCTTTCATCCAGTAGCAGACCGCTTTCATAGCGTAATCGCGTTTTTATACGTTCTAAGTCATCATCAGACAAGGTTACTGTGGTTTTACACCGTCCAAAGGTGCGATGATCTAAATAGAGCTGAGTGTTGGGGCAATCTAAATAAAACTCCTCGATATGTTCATCCATAAGAAAAGGGGCAATTTTATAAATACCAATGAGTTTATAGCAAGCGAGTTCTATCAAATCATCTAAATCTTTCATGGTTTTAAATTCAGGATAGTGTTGGTAAATATATTCTTCAACAAGAACCCTTCTACTATCGAAAAGTTCCTGTAAACTATAAAAGCGAGGATCTAAGGATTTGCTTTTGATATCGTCTTCTGTAATCACATTTTCTGCAAGGTTTTTAGAAATAGATTCAATGATCTCACCAAAGGGTGAAGTCTCAGACAAAGTAGTGTACGTATAAAGTGCTTCGCTGGTGTATTTTCCAGCACGTTCATAAATTTTAATGTGATATGGACCTATAATATAGTGTTCAACAACTTTAGAGTCATATCGAGACTTTGAAATCGTCATTATATCCCTCTTATAGACATCTTTTATTTTTGGAGGGCATAAATTTAATATTTATTTGAAATCTCTTCCAGATCTTTAAATGATGGGATAAAGAGATTCAAGAATCGGTTTCCAAAAGGTTATAAATAGTCCCCGATTTTTTAAAAAAATACAAGTCAGTTTACGCAGCTTAATTGCGGTTTCAGTTAAAAATAACTGAAAATGCGCCGAAATGACTATTATAATCAAAATGAACGTAATCAATGGAGAAGATATATTGAACATGCGATATAAAATGGATCTAAGAATGGTCTGTTCAGATTTAGAAACCACAGAAGTAATATATAGCATTTTATTGCCAGAAATAAAGACTTTCTCTTCACAGAGGGCAAAAATCGATTTTTCCGTTGAAAGAAGTCAAAGAAGTATAAAGTTCATTATTGAAGCGGCTGATATCACTGCCTTGCGTTCAACAACTAATTCTATATTAAAACTCATTGTTTTAATACAGGATCTTAACAAAACAATCCAATTATGAAGAAATAGATCTTTTTGGTCGTTGATTTTAGAAAGCGGAAAAGAATGTTGAGTTTATTTGCTATTTCATTTCTCGAATACGTCTGGTCGACCTTAAAACAACTTTACCAATATCTGTTAGTGGAATATAAGCACCGCCAGTGAACGTATATCCACATTTCTTGCATTTCCATATTCCTGTACTTTTCCTTTTAACAGCTTTAATGTCACATCTGGGACATTTATGTAATTGTTTCATCTTTTCTTCAATTCTTTTCACTTGCATTCGTATTGTTGAGCCATATCTTGCTCCAAATCGTCCTGCGGATCCAATTTTTTTTGTTCGTCCCATAAAACTCACCTAAGCGGTTCTTAATAAGTTTTTCGTTATCAGCCAGCTTATAAATCTTCTGATAATTTATAAATCTAACTAAACCATTCTACACAAAAACTCATATTAATAAAGATCAGCAACACGTGTATCAAAGGTATTTAATGAGTTTTTTTAATAAAGGAGGCGAGATATTGAGTGAAGAGTTACCACAGCAACTACAACACCAACTAATGAGACTACAACAAATAGACCAGCAAGTAAAAGTATTAACCCAACAAAGAACGCAACTTGAACTACAATTAAGAGAGACGGAGAATGCACTAAAAGAATTAGAGGGTGCAGAAGAAGGTGTTGGTGTTTATAAGTCAATAGGAATGCTTTTAATTAAATCAGATATGAAAAAATTAACAGAAGAATTAACTGATAAGAAAGAAACTTTAGGTATGCGAATAAAAACATTACAGAGGCAAGAAGAACGATCGAAAAAACAGAGGGATGAGATGAGGGAGAAATTAGCTCGGCAAATCCAAGGAGAACCAGGAACTGCAGCGTAAAGAGTAGCTTCATATGAGTTTTAAAATGAGTTACATTAAGCATTCCTTTTTTTTAGTTTTCTTATCTAATTTGGGGGCAAAATGTGAATTATTTCAAATCATTTTTAGAAATACTTAATGAAATTTGTCCCAAAAAGATTTGCATATTATGTCATCAAAATGCAGATCCAGATGCAATTTGTAGTGCATTTGCACTATCAGGACTTCTAAAGAGGCTTATTCCTGAAGTCAAAATACAATGTTTTTCAGATGGACTAAATAAAATATCTAAGAAAGTTGTAAAAAACCTAAAAATGAATATTTCTACTGGATACGATATTAATGAGTGCGATTTATACTTCTTAGTAGATACTAGTAATTTTGAACAGTTAGGAGTCCTTAAAGACCATGTAAAAGAAGTATCTAAGCCAATTATAATAGTAGATCATCATCAATGCCATCCCGAAGGAAAAAAAATCTCTAGCTTATATATACATGATGATTCTGTATGTTCAGCATGCGAAGTAGTTTACAATCTCTATAGGAAACTAAATATGATTCCTAGGTCTTTGGATGCCTATGCTTTATTAATTGGCATCACTTACGATTCAAGACATTTCATATTAGGCACTCCAGACACTTTTGAGGCAGCTACAACATTAATGCGTCTTGGTGCAAATTATGAAGAGATTATTGAACTTCTGAGAAGCAAGTTGGACTATTCAGAACGTATTGCAAGATTAAAGGCTGCAAAACGTCACAAAATACACATTATAGAAGGATGGATAATTGTCGTTTCAAGAATAAGTGCATTTGAAGCATCAGTGGCAAGATCCCTACTTGATCTTGGAGCCGATGTAGCGCTAGTAGCCTCAGAAAAAAAGAAAGAAAAAAATGTTAGAATTAGCGGTAGAGCAAAAAGAGGAATTACACAAGAAACGGGACTACATTTAGGAAAGATCTTTCAAAAAATCGGTCTATTTATTAATGGTGAGGGAGGAGGCCATCAAAATGCAGCCGCTTGTAACGGAACGACTAATCTAAACGCCGGGATAAAAGAAATATTAATATTGATTCAAAAAAGTCTCACAATCAAAGGTGATCTTATTCAAGAGAATTAAAATTGAAGATCTAGGTGCACCATAAAAAAATTATTGTTAATCCATAAGAAAAGCAAGGAAACGAAAATCATGGAGAATATAGTTCAAATTAGCGAATTAGAATTTAGCTACGCAACTTCTAAACAGCCAGCTATTCGCGAAATCAATTTAAACATTAAGAAAGGAGAATATGTTGTGGTAGCAGGTCTTAGCGGTTGCGGAAAGTCAACATTTTGCCGATGTATCAATGGTCTTATCCCACATTTTTATAGATCGGGTGTTATGAAAGGAAGTGTCATAGTTGATGGATTAGATACACGAGAGCATCCTCTCTACGAAATAACTCAAAAGGTGGGAATGGTTTTTCAAGACCCCGAATCACAGTTAATGTCGCTCACAGTGGAACGTGATATTGCATTTGGTCCTGAAAACCTTGGACTTCCACGAGAGGAGATTAGAGCACGTGTAGAAGAAGCTCTAGAATTAACAAAAATTCAACATTTGAGAGAAAGAGCACCTCACGAACTTTCAGGAGGAGAACAGCAATGCGTAGCAATAGCAAGCGTATTAGCGCTCCAACCAAAGATACTAGTGTTAGATGAACCTACCGCTAATTTAGATCCTGTAAGTGCAGTAGATATACTTAATATAATCGAAAATTTACGAGCCCAGAAGAAAATAACTGTTATAATCGTTGAACATCGACTTGAATTAGTACTTCAAAATGCTACTCGATTTCTTATTATACATGATGGGGAGCTTGTATTTGATGATAAACCTGAGAAGTTAATAGCGACAAATATTACACCAGATGAGACATATGGAGTTCAAATACCTTCGTTAGTTCGGTTATTTATGCAGTTGATTAACGAAGGGATCCCTATTCAGCAAATTCCGCTTAATGTACCACAGGCGGCATCAGTTATTTTAAAAGAACTGGGGTTAATTAGGAGTTCATCAGAATGAGTATTGTAGTTGAAAATATCGAATATACATATCCCTCTGGTGTCACAGCACTAAAT
>NZ_JAHPYX010000138.1:0-10440 GCF_019058535.1 Candidatus Borrarchaeum sp. | reverse complement strand
CCTTCAAAAATAACTCACAAAGGATTTTATAAGGTTTAAAGAATCCTTTCCATTTCTCTGGCTTATAGACTTCATTCATCAACAGTCACCTTTATTATTTTCCTCATAGACTAACAGCACCGCTTAAAAAATGCACTGAGCACATTTATTCCAATAATATAATTTGTAAAAAATTTAAAATGAGTTTTGAATTGTGCAATTCTTTTCAAACGAGTTTTCTTAATAAAGAAATATAAATAACAAAAATTCTGTTGTCATATTCTATCTTCAAACGTATAATATCACCAGGGACAAACAAATACTCTTTTTGAAGCACAAGTTAACACAGATTTGATTTAATACATAAATCTGTTAAACTGCTAAATTTTTGTTTTAGTCCGCACTGAACGATAGTTTTAAATACAATATACTTATTGTTGCCTTGAGATTTTTTTCATCCTATTTTTAATTTTGTCTTCCCTTCGGTGACAATTGTGACAGAACAACGTAAGGAGCTTCCAATTCCATTTCCAGCGTCCCCAGAGGAAATTACAGTTGGTCCAGGACATCTTACGAAATATGAAAAGAGTAGAATAATCGGTGCGCGTGCATTACAACTTTCCATGGGCGCACCCATCCTTGTAGATTCTGAAGAAGCTCTTGACCCGATTATTATTGCAGAACACGAGTTATTAAGTAATGTATTACCCCTTACAATTCGAAGATATCTTCCTGATGGTAGATGTCAGGATATCCCGCTGCGAATTCTGCGAAGCTCTCCATTTCTGCTGGAAAAAGAAAACGATCAGTAGTAACATCTTTTCTTATTACACATTTCCTGGAATAAAAAACGATTTTAGGACCATTCATGGATATTCATCACCACTCTTCTGTGCAAAAACTATATAAAAATAGCTGCTTTCATCCCCCACCTGTCAGAAGGGGACTTCCTGCCGATAATGTTAAATACTAATTCAGTTAGTTTTTTCATAGAGAAAAAAATGGGGTTAAGTGCATCAAAATGGCTCGATCTATTTGCCCTTTCCTTTATAATCACGGACAAGGCTATGTTTGTAGAGCGCTAAACTCACAATATATTCATGATGATGATGCAAAGAATATTTGCAGCAATGCTGAAGCATATGTGTACTGCGTTCATTATTCACAAAGGAATAGACATATACATGACTTCCCAACTAATACAAAAAGGATGATCTGTCCAAAATGTAACTCTCAACAGGTATGTGAGACACTTTATTTGCTAAACAAAGAAACTCAAACATCTAGCGAATTTTTGGCTTATACTTGTGAAGTATGCGGGTACACTGAACTATACAAATCCCATTTATTTCCAGATAATATTTGATGTGTACGCCAATACTTTTCTTCTCTTTTTAGAAGTTTTGAAAATATGTTAAATAAAAAAAGTCAAACAGAGAATTGCGATATTGTGATGTATTGAATCTTTTGAACTAATACTGTTCTATAGTATCTTTACCTTTACGTAATTGAAAATATGATCAATTATATTCTTATCAAGATCATCGCTGTTTTCTAAACTCTCCAAATAATTTTTTAGATCAACACACGTTTTATAAGTCGAAATTATAGGCAAATCGAATCTTATGTTTAGTTTTGAGATTATTAAGGCTCCTGCGTGAGTTTGGGAAAACCCTTGATATCTGATTGCCTTATATACCTTTGTTATTGCAGTTCGAAGTGAATCATCCAGTTCCTCTTTTTCTCTCCAGCGCACTAGTTTAATATCTCGCTCTAAGAAATCAACTGGATCTGTTAATTCAGGGCCTATTAACCCATTATTATATGGTGTGTGCATTACTAGAAATGAACGTTGTTCGGTTGAAATCTCAATTTTTGGTCTCGGAGCAACTTCTAAAATTATCTCACACAAACTTCTTTTTGAGATAAAATCAAGTGGCTTTTCAAGTTCATCAAAAACAATTGAATAATCTTGGAATGCGTATTCTACTTCTAGTGAATCATCTTTATTGGATTCCAAGATTGGTAGTACTTTGTTTAATGTACTAAATAGTTTTGTTTTTCCATTTCTAAGCAGGAAATAAGTTTCAGAACGAGATAATCTCTTCAATGCTGAAGAAATAGCTGTTGCAGCCTCTATTGGTTTTGTGTGAATATGATCATTAAGCCATTTATTCATTACAGGATATATGATCTCTTTAATAATCTTTATTCGTTCTTCTAGAAGTTGAATCATTTTTTCTACAGATTTTTCGTATCCATCTAATACAGATCGCTCAAGGTTTGCAAGATCTCGAATATCTTGTTCTAACTCTTTAGCTAATGTTTTGCGCAAGTATTCAATCCATTGCCCTTCAGAAAGCGCAAAAGTGAATTCATGTGAATATATCGAAGGAACAGGCGCTCCAACAACATTTCTCCGTTTAAACTCATCCATTATTTCTTCGCATGCCATTTGCGCATCTAAAATACCGTCTAATTCGATTTGATATGCGATCTTAGCTATACTAACTGGACAGTTATATTTTAAAGCAGTTTGTTCGGCAATGCGACCTGGCAATCTTTGAACTTTTGATTCCAAAGAGCCAAATTTATCTTCAAACTCTTTTGTGATTTCAGTTAAAGCAGTTATTGTTAATTTATCTAACTCGCCCTCTTTATCCAATAATTTCTTTTGAGTTTTTAGCGTCTCAACTCTTCTCTTAAGCTCTTCTTCCAGTTTCTTCTTTGTTTCGAAATCTTCTTCTACGTCTCTTTCCACATCTCTTTCAAAATCTGCAAGAAAGGGGTATTCTTCGTCAATTAATTCTTCCCATGGTTTTACATGTTTAGGTGATACTTGTTCTAAAGCAAATCCACCAGCTATAGCGTACTCTGCAATCTGTCTAACCTTTTCTTGATCAATTCTTAAACTCTCTGCAATCTCCTTTAGAGGCCTTATGCCATCAATTAAGGCAATTACATCAATTCCTTCATTTCCAAAACGTTCGCTTATCTCTTTATTCTCTCTTGATGATGGTATCATAACTTTAAAAGTTGCTTTTGTTCTTTCTAATATTGTCTCTAGAGTTACTGTTTTGATGAGCCATTCTCTTATTAGCTTATCGAGTTTCTCATCGAAAGGTTTGAAAATCTTCACATCTCCAGCCCATGTATTTATTCTATAACGATAATCTGCCAAAAATTCGCGTTTAACAAGATCTATGAATCCTTCTAACTTTTTCAAATCTACATTAATATCTGCTGCAATGACAAAAATAAGTCTAGGATTAAATGTGGATTCATACACAAAACGGACATCTTCAGCTACGATAGACTTGATTTTCAAATCAGCATATGTTAGAATTGCGGATTGAAAGCCTGAAATTAGGTCTTCATCAATTTCCGAATGTTCACTGAAGTCTTTGTGTACTAAGCATTGACCTGTATCCAAGATAATCCAGACACCATATTTCATGAAAGTGAACCTCTTATATTTAACTACACGTAAGAGCAAAAATATTGCATATTCTTCTTCTTAATTGAACAACGATTAGTAGCTACGAATCTTATTCAATCATTATTCTTAAATCCTGCGATTGTAAATAATTCAAATCCCCTAGCACCAAGATTTTTGCGCACGAAGGCAAATTTTAACACTAATGACTTAGATATCCCCTCATAGTAATACCTTAACAATGTATTTCTAAGAAACTAACGAAATACTCGTTTATTTGATTTTTCGGTACTTGAAACTAAATAAATGCTTAGAATTGTCCAATTTAAAGATTCTGAAAAAAATATCCGCAACCGCGTTGAATAATGAATGAGCCTCATTTGGTTCGCTAAATAATGAATGAGCCCCATGTTGTCAGCGCGAAATGAAGACCGAAACCAATTGTGAGCGAGATCGCTAGAAGTCGAATTCCAAGACCTTTAAGAGTTATATCACGAGTGGTCTCAATATAGATAATGAAATTAACAACTAATAAACCACCTATAACTAATAGAATCCCTGCAATTATTCCATATCCGCCTTTAAGCCATCCAAGAAATTCAAGAAAAGTTGGTATATTTATTTCTGGTGGTCCTTCTTCCTGCATGAACAACATATTTTTTCACCGAAATATTTCCTTTCTTTTAGGGTAGGTTCAATGAGCAATACTTCTTCTTTTAGTTTGTCCAGTAAACTTTTAAGAGTTGTTGCGAACATCTCTAATAGTGAGGCTTTAAGAAATTTTCCCTTTAAATGGTGTCTTCAAAATGGCTAAAAAATTGAAATGTAAGAACTGCGGTAATACCTCATTTGAGGGTGTAAAACCTAATAAGACGTGGCAAATGTACAGCCCGCTCCCAGATAAAGCTGGGAATATCACTATTACCATAATGGGGTCGCTTACATGTCCTAGTTGTGGGAAAAATGTAAGAGGCGCTCTACGCACCATAAAAACTGATCAAACTGAGGGTGGCACATATAAAAAGCGTGAAAACCTCTTAGAGGCTCTTGTTAGTGCAACTGATAAGATCGATTTAACAAAATTAAGTTCTGAGTTAGACATTGAACTAAATACCCTTAAAAAGGTCATAGAAGCCCATATCAAAAAAGGAAAGGTGAAAGGACAGGTAACTGATAATTCCTTTGTACCTAAATAGAGTGTCATCATTTTCTTAAATTGAATTTTTCGAAATGTAGCTAACTTTCGGAATTTTTTTTCTGGTACATTAAAGAAAGATATTTTAATAACAGAACATTTCCTATGGTGAAGCATAGGAGTAACAGAGATTTTTATCTAATCATATCTTTGTTAAATAAATCGAAAGATGAAAGGGAAGCATGAAATGACAGAATTTAACTTAAAGACAATTCAACAGATCCCTTCAGATATTGATAAATCAATTGTTTTAATAGGCATGCCTGGTATCGCAAGTGTAGGAAAACTATGTATATCATCTTTAATTAATGCTTTGAGCGCAACAAAAGTGACAGAAGTTTTTTGCAGCGATTTTCCCCCACACGTGCTTGTAGAGCCAGATGGTCTTCTTTATGTTCCACGAACTACAATTTACCATAGTAGACTTGAAGATGGTGGAACCAAAGATTTATTCTTAATCACTGGTGATTATCAACCTACAACCTCAATTGGTGTCTATGAGTTTGCAGATTACTTAGCAAAGAAGTGCGCAGAAGAATTCAAAGCCGAATTAGTCATAGCTACCGCTGCTTTTGTACGAGATAACTTAACAGAAATCCCACATGTGTTCATTTCATCTACTTCTCAAGAAACACTTGATTCGTTTATTGAAGCAGATAACGCAGAACTTTTTAAAAATGGGACTGTTACTGGCGCAAATGGTATTATCCCTGCAATGGCTGCGGCACTTTATGATGTAACTGGAGTTTGTTGCTTAGGAGAAACAGCTCCAGTCCTACAGTCAGATCCGCGTGCAGCGAGGGCTATAATTGAAGTTTTGAACCAAACCTTACACATTTCCAATGATGTAACAAACCTTACGCCTTTTCTTGATGAATTAATCAAAGAAATCGAACCGGTATATAGAGAGGCAAAAAACAAATTGGACATGGATAAAATGCGTGATCGGACACGTGACCAGCCCTATATCTCTTAAAACGCTAATATATATCTTTATGGAGACTTTATTGCATCTCATCTATTTATTTTATGAGTAATTTGACTGTGCGCCCACTTTTCTAATTTTTGTTAAATAGATTACATACATTGAAATTTAGCAGCCCAATTCGATGTCAAATTACTTTTCGATATTATTATTTTTTCTAATATGTATTATCAGAAAAATTTTTAAAACCTTTATTTCAACGTCTTATTTGTAATTCAAAACTGCCAAAGAGGTTGTTATAAAATGGGAACATTTACTGTAGTAATTTCAGAATCTCCTTATGGACGCGAGAAACCATATACTGCACTGAGATTCGCACTTTCATCTCTTGTTGATGAACATAATGTAAACCTGTTCTTAGTTCAGGACGGGGTATACGTCGGGTTAAATAAACAGTCACCTAAACAATACCCGAATCATTTTGAACTCCTTAAGACGTTTTTGGAAGAAGGAGGAAAACTCAGAGTCTGTGGGGTTTGCATTGAGGCTCGTGGCGTTTCCCGAGAAGATTTAATTGACGGTGTAGAAGTCATCGGTATGCATGAATTTGTTGACTGGGTTGCTGAATCTGAAAAAGTCTTAATGTTTTGAGGTGATGGAATGCACAATGCTGAGACACAAGTCGATACCACTGGTCAGGCTTGTCCAGTCCCGGTACTTCGTACTCGGCGAGGATTAAAAGCGATTGAATCTGGTAAAATCCTAGAAATTATTGGAGATTTCTTTCCTGCGAAGAAAAACATCCAAGATTATGCTGAAAAACATGGGCATGAAGTTATTGAGGTAATCGAGCCTGACGAGAATGGAGTTTATAAAATTTTTATTAAGAAAGGATAAAGTTGTTTTAAGTGTAACTTACTGAACTTTTTTTATTTTTCTATTTTCTATTTGCGGAGAGTTGATTTTAGTATAATTGGATGAAGAAATAAGTCTAAAGCGTGCGCTGGATCGGTAACCACGATATTCGCGTTATTAATTGTTTCAACAGCAGCTCCTTCTTTACCTATAACTGCAATACCTATTTTTGCTGCTTTAAGCATTTTACTATCATTAATTCCGTTGCCAACAGCAGCTGTGTTTTCTGCGCCTAATTTCTCTATTAATAGTCGTTTTTCTTCATCTTCTGGTAGATCAAGTGTTAGACGATGTGTTTCCACACTTAATTCTTTTCCTATATCTGCAAGATTTCCACGCGTATCTGCGCTTGCAATAATCACTCTAACGCTATTTGCAAGTAGTTTCAATCGTGTTTTAACATTATCGCTAATTTGCCCAGTCATAGCTAATGTACCGTTGAGATCAAAAACGATAGTACTAATACCAATTTTCCCAAGGCTAGGTATTTCTATTTCAATCAATTGATTTTCCTCTGACTAATTACTCATTTTCAGCGATAGAATTCTTTACGTGCTCCCAAAAAGCCTCAACGAGCACTGGATACGATTCGTGTACTCTACGAACCATGAAAAGTTTCCTTCTATTTTCAATTGCTTTGAGCGGAATTATTTTGATGTAATTCTCTGATTTTTTTGCTGCAATTGATGAAATCACGCTTATACCATATCCCTCGCTAACTGCAGTAATTACCGCTTCAGTACTTCCGAGTTCTAATACGCTTTGAAATTCGTCTATTGAAAGACCTGCAGTTTCCAAAATTCTTTCAGTTTCTTTTCGAGTTCCAGATGTTTTTTCTCTACTGATAAGTTGATATTTTACGAGTGTCTTTGGATCGACGGGAATGTTAGATGCCAATTCATGCTCTGGAGGAACAATCAATACGAGTTCTTCTTCCGCTATCGGAAACATTTCTACTTCTGCGTCATAGCCAACCAAACTTCCAACTGCTGCGAGATCTGATTCTTTCGCTAATAACTTCTCCAAACTTTTTCCGCTATTACTAAGATCTACCTCAAATTCAACGGTCGGATGTTCTGCTTTGAATATTGCCATGAACTTAGGCAATATGTGTTCCCCAGGGATCGTGCTCGTGGCGATACGTAAAGTGCCAGTTATTTCACCTTTTAGTCTCTCGATATCTTCCTTAGTACGATTTAATATCGCAATAATTTCTCTTACACGTTCGAAAACTATTATGCCTGCCCGATTAAGGTTTTCTCCTTCGCTTACTCGCTCAATTTTGTCTTCACGCAGCCGCTCAACTTTGTAAAATAACTCTGCATTAAAGAATTTTTCAAGTGAGCCTATGTGATTAGAAACAGTTCCTTGTGTTAGATTCAATTTCTCAGCGGTTCTTGAAAAACTTCCTCCCATCTCTACTAGTGTTAGAAATGTTTTCAATGCCCGAAGTCTTAGATCATCCTTTGGTTCACGAGTTTTGGATTCCATCCGCCCACCCTTTTTGTTCATTTAATGTGGGTGCAGGAATTAAAAGTGTAATCATTAAACAGATAATTGCTATGCCCGCTGAAAAATAAAAAATACTACCCAAACCAAAGTTTTCACCTAAAAATCCTGCGATAGGTGGTCCCGCTGATGATACTCCAAAAGCGAACAAGTAGTAAACTCCAAAGAGTACACCAAAACTTCCTTTTGCTAAGTCGCTCATGAGCGCATTCGTGGTTGGAATTAACCCTAATAAAATGAAACCGAAGACAAGAACGAGTATCACCAAAATTACATTTGAGACCATAGGTATTGGTAATGCAGTTCCTGCGCATGCAAGTGAGAGAACAATAAGTACTTTCTTTCTTCCAAGTCTATCACTAAGCGCTCCTGAAACATATTGTCCAACACCACCTGTAGCAAGAAGCAATGAAAGCATTAAGCTTGCAATTGCAACATCATAAGATCGAGCTTGAACTAAATAAAGAATCAAAAAAGATGTTGTTATTTGATAAAGAAATCCTTGGAAAATGGCTAGAACAAATACGATGATGATAGCTTTTGATAAAAGCCTTCTTAAAGAATTTCTTTGTTTTGGCGCTTGCGCGTTTGTTCTACTGACCACATCTTTACCTCGCCATCGGATAAAGACAAAGATCGAGAAACCAAAGCCTAATAGCGCGTAGATCAGAAAAGTTATTTTCCAACCTTGTAAAACAGCTATGCCACCAGAAGCTATGGGGGATGCAATCTGTCCTACACTTCCTGCGAGACCATGCAAACCCATAGCATGTCCTCTTCCTTTTTCATCGAAAGCATGAGATAACATTGTCAGGCCGCTTGGATGGTATGTACTTCCTCCAGCTCCCATTATGACGAACCCAGCCAGTAAAATGTAAATATTTGGCGAAAATAAAGCAACAAGTGATCCTACCGCACATATGGTAAGCCCAAAAATGATTAGATTCTTAGCCCCTACTTTATCAGCTAAAATACCGGTAGGTAACTGACCAACTCCATATGCCGCAACAAATGCTGTAACAAGCAAGCCAATTTCTATAAGATTAAGATTAAATTCGATTGCGAGGAAAGGTAACAAAGGGGGAATCATTAATTGAAATGAATGATTTATGGCATGTCCAATTCCTGCGATAGTTAACGACATCTTTTTCATTATTATCCCAGCTCACCTAGCAAAAGTTATGCTTTTAAAAGTACCTTTTCTGGTAGGGCAGTTCCAATCAGATTTCTGAAAAATCAATGAGCGGGCTTTCACGAAATGAAAGTGGTTCTGCATCAAAGCCAAGTTTTCTTAGATGTGCTGCAAACTCATGGTCATAACCATGGCTGACAAACACTTTTTCGGGATTGCATGTCTCGACAGTCTCTACCAATTCGTTGAAATCCGCGTGGTCCGACAGCGGAAAAACCCGATCTACTTTCATTCGATGAACATAACTCTCTTCATCAATTGCCCATCCACTAAAAAACGCTGTTTTCGCATTGACCTTTCGCATTAGTTTCGCTCTTCCGCTTTGAGGTGAAGTGATCAATATCCATGGTGGGATTTTTAACTGCTTGTTTTGTCCAAACCTTTCAAAATCTAGAAGTGGGACACCACATTCTCTATAAATATCGTTAATTTTCTTTATATTTTTATCTAGGTAGATGGGCGCGAAGTCTTCGAATATCTTACACAGTAATTGTGCCTTTCCAAGAGTATAACCCATCAAAACAACGGGACAACCCTTTTTAAACTGTTCTTCAATCCAGTCTTTTGCATCCTTGACGATTTCTTCGGATGGAGGAAAAATGTATTTTTCTTTGCCAAATGTGGCTTCTAAAATTGCGTAATCACATTTTTCAGGTATAAATTTCCCTAAAAACTCGCGTTCTCTTAAAGTAAAATCTGAGGTAAAGACTATCTTCTTATCATTTTCAATGACCAATGCTCTTGAGCCAAGAACATGTCCAGTATCAACCATTCTCAGATTGAGATTGTTGATTGACAGTTCTTCGTTGATTGTATTGATCAATGAGTGATTTCTTCTAGCTGATACAAGTTTTTCTGTCTCCAGAGAGCACAATTTTGGAATTGGAGTTTTTTTCCTCAGCATGTGATCAGCATGGCTGTGAGATATGAATATAATATTTCCTTGAGGTTCCTTCGTTGGATCTAGTGCGATTTTGAATTTCGGCAATTGTAGTATTATGTTGTCATTCATTTTACACAGTGCTCCAATGCATTTAAAATACAAAGGGTATCTAACACAGTTTTTAGTTCGTTTTTTGTAGATAGATTGAACTTTAGTGTCATTTGAGTATTCTTATCGTTTTTATTTCTAAGTCGTGAAACAAGTTTTCATGTAAGACGAGGACTTTATAAGTATCGGATGAGTTTCTTATACACCATTATTTAAAAATGACGGCGGGAAGTCCCCTTCCGAAAAGTGGGGGGATTAAAGCCGCTAACTTTGAATAATGTTTTGGATAGAATAGATG
>NZ_JAHPYX010000137.1:0-9043 GCF_019058535.1 Candidatus Borrarchaeum sp. | reverse complement strand
TTGCCTCTGGTAACCATACATGTAATGGGAATTGAGCCGATTTACCGATGGGGCCAAAGAAGAGCAAAATTGCAACGATCGTGAGTAACCCCGCCCTTGAAAGTTCACCGACCCATCCAGAGTGTTCCACTAATTCTAAGAAATTGAAAGTGCCTGAATAAGAGTAGATGATTAAAATTGCTGAAAGAAGTGCTACGTCACCTATGCGTGTAGTAACAAACGCTTTCATCCCGCAATGAGCATTGTAATCTCCTTCGGATCTCCTTAGCATTGGGTATGGTTCATCAATCATATTTGGTTTCTTATGCCAGAATCCGATTAATCCATATGAACAGGCACCGACAATTTCCCAGCCAACGAACATCTGCAAGAAATTGTCAGCGATCACAAGAAGTGTCATACCCCCGATGAAAAACTGCATCCAAAACCAGTAGCGGGTTTGGTCAGGGTCATGTGACATATACCCAAGGCTGTAGATCATTATAAGAGCGCTTATACAAGTGGCTACGTTCGCCATTAAGACGGACAGAGGATCTACCAGGACTCCAGCATTTACATTGATATATGGAATCCAAGGCACTGTCCAATCAAATGGGACGTGTTCTGTACCATTCAACGTATTTAACAAGAGAGGATCATAATTCATAACATTTCCTGTTAAAACATCTGGAATCATAGATAACGCAAATCCGGCAGCCACTAAAGAAAAAAGGACTGCCATATAGTCTCTAATTTTTGGATGAGCTTTTGCAAAAAGTGGAGTTAAAACCGCTCCAATCATTGGAATAGCCCAGCAAAGCCAGGGTGCGTAAGGTAACATCTTTTGAACACCTCTACTCCTTTAATCGCCTTAGTTCGCGAATATTGATTGTTTTATACTGACGGTAAGCCGATAGAATGAGCGCCATCGCAACAGCTGCAATACAACCACCGATTACAATACTTGTAATCACGATCGCGTGCACCAAAGGATCTATTAGTCCACCATTAGCATACGCGCTAAATGCTATAAAATTAAGATGCGCTCCGTCGATTAGAATTTCAAGACCTATAATGAGCTTAATCATGTTGCGCTTACTAACAAAGCAATAAAAACCGATTACATAAAGGACAATAGCTGTTCCTAAATAGAACTCGATGCTTAGAGGTGGTATTGCCATTATTCTTCATTCCTCCTTTTGAGTTCTTCTCTAAACAGAGCAGCCGCTCCAATTGCGGTTGCGAATAATAAGAATGCCTGTAAGATCATATCAATTCCGCGATTACTCCATAGATTCTGAGTAACAGTTTGTGGAATGTTTCCAAGCTCTACAGAAAGCGGCGGCTGACCATAGATGAAGGGAGTTATCGTGGAGATGCTCGAAAATAAAAGAACAAAGAATGCAATTCCAAGCAGAGCACCAATTATTTCAAAGACAATTCTCACGTTACTAACTGAACTCTTGCCTGCCATTTTATTTAACCTCCCGTTCTTCTTGAGATACTAAGCTAATAGTTGCTAGCATGAGTATAGTTATCGCACCAGCATAGACCGCGATTTGAAAAACCCCAACGTATGGAGCGTCCAAGAGAAAAAAGAGTACACCCAATAAAACGCTCATTATTGCCAATGAGATCACGCAATACACTATAGAGCGAGACTCGATGGCTAAAATAGCAGTTACAATAAGTCCAACAAGTATAATTAAATGCCAAATACTCATAAACGCAATCTGCATAATCTCACCGTTCTAGTTTATGGTTTTGATATATTTCAAAATCAATCTTTCTAAAACGAAGAGCCATCACTAACTTTTTCCATATAAAGTTTTCTTCTAAGTAAGCTTTTCACGAAAATATATAATGAACGATAATGACAAATAGTATCTTTACTCCACTGTCATATACAGTCCAATATATGAATTTATCCTTTCCTAAAACAACCCAACATATATCTCATTCCCTGATACTGCCTTAAATTAGAGATAATTTGATATACAGGTTATCACTAAAGAAAGAACGCGTTATATCATATAGATGCCCCCTAACGTTCATTTATATTTGAATATTACTCTAATTGTTAACAAGACTGCATATTCACCCTAAAAAGTAAAACTTAAATTTCAATACCTTTCATCTAAGGTATTATCATTTCTTGATAATAATTTGGAAATTGAAATTTACAAGGCAATAGTCACAAGGAATGTGAATAAAATGAGTGAGTTAGAAATAGAGAATAAAATTGTTAACGCTGCAAAATCAAAATTTGGAGACGGATTAACGGATTCAAAAATTGAACGCCCTAGGAGAGTCTACCTCACATTCAATAAAGAGTCTATTCTTGATGGGGTATCATTTCTGAAGAAAGAATTTGGTGGAACACATGTTAGTACAATTACAGGTTTAGAAGCAGAAGAATCTTTTGAAGTTCTCTATCATATGGCTACAAGACCAAAAGGTTTGGGCGAGATAGAGATAGAAGTTACAGTAAGAGTACTTCTGCCAAAAGATAATCCGACTGTCACTTCAATTACAAGTGTCATTCCAGGAGCAGTACTATATGAGCGCGAAGTTCATGACCTCGTTGGAATTAACTTTGAGGGACATCCAGGCTTGACTCGATTAGTCTTACCGGATGACTGGCCAGATGATCTATATCCTTTGCGTAAGGAAAAAGATGTACACGAAGTAAAGAAAGCGTACGAAGAAAGTCGCAAGTAATCCGCCTTTTTCACCTTTTTTAATTGTGCGAATGGAGTGTAGCATTTGTCTCCAATGAATATTATTTTTGTCTGTTATGCAAATCTGTGTCGAAGCCCTCTTGCCGAAGGAATCTTCAAACAACTACTAGAAAGCAGTGAAAAATCAGATAGCATAATTGTCCGCTCAGCAGGGATCCATGCTTACGAAGGTTCACCACCACATTCTAAATCCATACAAGTAGCCAAAGAACGAGGAATCGATATTTCAGGATATGGCGGTGTACAACTTACGAAAGAGATGGCAAGAGAAGCAGAGCTTATTTTAACGCTAGATGAAAGTGTTAAGCAGCATATACTATCGTACTACACCAACGATTCAAAAAAGGTGGTTACATTGAAAGAATGCGGTGGAGAAACAGACGATTTAGATGTAGACGACCCTTATGGGCTCTCAACGGAAGCGTTTCGAAGATGTGCTGATGAAATCGAGGAATACTCAATTAAAATTCTTGAGAAACTGGATCTGTAGATATTCTAGTTTTAAATACGGATTAAATTAGTTAAGAAGGCTAAATTCCATTAATAACACTGTCTAATGCTTCATTTAATTCCTTGATATCATATGGTTTGGCAACTACTCCACTAAAACCATAATTTTTAAAATCAGCCATAACAGGATCTGTTGAATATCCGCTTGAAACTATAGCTTTGACTTTCGGATCAATTTCAATGAGTTTTCCAATAGTTTCTTTGCCACCCATACCACCCCGAATAGTCAAATCAAGAATAACAGCATCGAAAGATTGTCCTGTGTCTTTAGCTTTCTTGTATATTGTTATTGCTTCTTCACCGTCTCTAGCAAACCCAACTTCGTACCCTAAAAAGGTTAATATCTCACCTAAAGAGTCCCTGATGACCTCTTCATCATCCATGACCATAATTTTTCCTTTGCCAGTGATAGGTCTATTTTCCGCTTCTTTCTCTTTCGGGACTTGTGTTTTTAAAGCAGGAAGATAAATAGAGAAGTTTGAACCAGCGCCAAGTTTTGATTCTACAACAATATGCCCCTTATGATTTTTTATTATTGAATAAGCGATCGTAAGTCCTAAACCGCTTCCTTTTTGTTTTGTAGTGAAATAGGGGTCGAATATCTTTTGAAGATATTCTTCTGGAATACCGATCCCCTGATCTTTTATACTTAACTTTATGTAGCGTCCCTCTTGTAACGGCAAAATATCTTTTGTTCCAATAATCACATTTTCAGCACTAATATTGATTATTCCCCCATCTGGCATAGCTTGGTCAGCATTGATAATAAGGTTATTTAGGACTTGACTGATCTGTCCTTCATCAATTTCGACTGACCAAATATCTTCAGGAATGGAAAATTTGCACTTGACATTGGATCCACTCAAGGTAAAAACGGTTGTATCTCTGAGTAATTCGTCAATAGAAGCGGTTTTTTTGACCGGAGCGCCGCCTTTGGAAAAAGTAAGCAATTGTTGGGTCAAATCTCTTGCCCGTATTGTGGCTTTTTCTGCCTCACTCAACCTTTCTAGCACTTTTTCTCTGAATGGAGCATACATTTTTGCAAGAGTGATATTGCCTAAAATCCCAGTAAGAATATTATTAAAATCGTGAGCTATGCCGCCTGCAAGAATACCAAGCGATTCAAGTTTCTCTATTTTGTGAAGTTCTTCCTCCATCTTACGTTTTTCGGAGATGTCTCTAATGATAGCCCATCCTTTGCTCGCAAAACCCTCTTTATCTTTCATCAGCCATGCCCTAATAGAAATAGGGATTAATGAACCATCTTTCTTCGCAATTTCGAGTTTGTGTTCATCTGAATATCCTTTTTTTTGCCTAGGTTCGATAAGTACTTTTGTTAATTCATTATGCCATTTACTAGGCACGAGATCCATATAGTTCATTTTTTTGATCTCTTCTTTTGTGTAGCCAAGCATATTCGCAAAAGCCTGATTGCACTCTATAATATTTCCACCATCTGCGGAGACGATGCCATCTATTGAAGATTCATATAATCCTCGGTAACGCTCTTCTGACTCAATTAAAGCTTCTTCAGCGCGCTTACGCTCTGTAATATCACGTATAATAGACCATACTTCTAAAGGTTTGCCTTCTTTATTCTTGGTGAGCCAAGATCTTGCGGAGACAGGAAAAATTGTTCCGTCTTTCTTAATGCATTCTAACTCGAACTCGTCCGAATAGCCATATGGAATGAGTTGTTCGTTAATCATTCTTTCAATTATTTTGTTCCATTTACTGGGAATCAGTTCTTTGAGCTTTAACTGATATATCTCCTCTTTCGTATAACCATGCATGTCTATAAAAGCTTGGTTACAATCTAAAATGTTTCCTTCTATATCTTGAGAAACGATACCGTCTATAGTGGAATTGTAAAGCCCACGATAGCGTTCCTCAGACTCTTTGAGTTCTTTTTCTAATTTTTTAACTTTCCTGATATCAGTCAAAACACCTTGAATAATACGCGTTCCTTCCAATTCAAAAGAAGTTGTATTAAGAAGACAAGGAATTATCTCACCGTTTTTTGTCATCACAGAAAACTCATAAGATTCAAGCACATTTTTTCCAGCAATTCTTTTTTTCAGTCTCTCTTTTATCATCTGTCTCTGTTCAGGAACAATTGGTGACAAATCATCTAAGCTTATGTCAAGTATTTCCTTAAGTGAATATCCTAAGGTATTCAGAAGTGCTTGATTAGCGAATGTAAGCTCCCCATCTTTAATTAAATAAATCATGTTTGGATCTTTCTCTACAAGCGTTCGGTATTTCTCTTCTGACTCAACCAATTGCCGCTCCAGTTTTTTTCTTTCAGTGATATCACGAATAATGCCTTGGTATCCTATAATTTTTCCATCATTATCCCGCCGTACTGTCGCAGTAAGCAAGCAATCAATCTCTGTATTTTCTTTCTTTCGCAATTTTAATTCATAGTTTCTGACTGATCCTTTTTGTTCTATCTCTCGTTGAAATACTGAACGATCTGTAGGATCAATATATAACTCTCGGACGTTTATTTTTTGCAACTCTTCTCTGCTAAAACCGAACAATTCAATTAATGCTTGATTAACATTGATTAGTTTACCTTCTCGGGTGGTAAAATATATAGCATCTCTTGAATCCTCAAAAAGGGAACGATAACGTTTCTCACTCTCTTTAAATGCTTCTTCAACTCGTTTTCGTTTACTAATATCTCGGATAATAGCCCATGTTCCTGTTAAATTGCCATCCCTATCTTTAATGAGCCACGTCCTCACAGAAATAGGTATAATTGTCCCATCTTTCTTAATTGCTTCCATCTCATTTACATCAGAAAAGCCACGAGGTATTATCTGCTCATTGAGAATTTGTGCCGTCTTTGCAAGCCATTTATTAGACATGAGATCCTGGAATTTTGAACGATAAAGTTCTTCCTTAGTATAGTCGAGCATATCCGCTAAAGACTGATTACACTCTATAATGTTTCCGTCCATATCTACAGAGATAATACCATCTCTGGAAGATTCATATAACCCGCGATAACGCTTTTCACTTTCCTTTAAAGCCTCTTCAGCCTGCTTGCGTTCAGTGATGTCGCGAGCGATGGACCACCTTCCAACTGGTTTACCATCCTTATCTTTGATGATCCAAGTTCTTATAGAAACCGGGAGGCTGGAACCATCTTTTTTGATGGCCTCTAATTCATACTCATCAGAATAGCCCCTTCTGAACACTTGTTCAGTAATAATTTTATTCCCAAAATCATGCCATTTTTGGGGTACAATGTCATAAACAGTAAAATTATACAGTTCTTTCTTAGTATAGCCAAGTATATCCGCCATTGCTTGATTACACTCTACAATTCTTCCGTTCATGTCCACCGAAAAAATGCCGTCTCTTGAAGAATCATATAATCCACGATAGCGCTCTTCACTTGCTTTAAAGGCATCCTCAGCCCTTTTGCGCTCAGTAATGTCAATTAAAATCCCTCTATAGCCAATAGGAGGCCCACCTTCATTCTTAATCACGTTACTATGAACAATAACTGGGAACCTGCTTCCGTCTTTTTTCTGAGCAGTAAATTCAATTATTCCAATATCTTCTCCGTTATATAATCTAGAAATGCTTTCTTTAAGCCTCTCATGGTCTTCTTGAGCAATCACCTGAAAGGCATTGATCCCCCTATCAAAATCTTCTTGAGAATAACCAAAAATGTCAAAAGCAACACGGTTAACAAAAGTGAGCTTTGCATTCAAGTCTATTTCAAAAACAGTTACTGGTAAGAGCACAGCCAACTCTCTGAACCGCCTTTCACTTGTTGCTAGTGCATCCTTGAATCTCTCATGCAATTCTTCAGATATTCTTAAATTAGTTATACGTTGATGCAGCTCTATAAGTTCATTTACCAGTTGTTCTTTCGTCTTATCCTCATAATTCATTTTGAGAGGCTCCTAGTGGATCAATACTTAATAAAGGCACTCTTCTCATAAGATTGACTTATTATCATTTTTCTTTATCATTTTGTTTCTATATTTCTTGTCTACACGGAGGTATAAATTTTTGTCGCTAACTTGTTTCTATGATTTGCTCTATGAACATATTATGAAATGTCTAAGTTTTTCCTGCTCTCTGAATGTAGTACGCTACATATTTAGCTACCATACCTCCAATTCAAAAAAGAAATCTTCATTACAAGAATGTGTTTGAAAAATAGATGATGTTAGTGTAAATGTAAGTTATCAGCAACTACATATTGCATAGAAAAGATGAATCACAAAAGCAAAAAAATAGAACACATTCCTACAAAATTGGACCTAAATAAAATGTTTCGCAAAGCTAATTTTCAAGAAAGTATTGATCTTGTCTTTGTATAATCTTATGTAGTGTCTTACTCAATTCGTTAATGTCATATGGTTTGGCAATGACGCCACGAAATCCATATTTCTTGAAATTTGCCATTACAGGATCAGTAGAATACCCGCTTGAAACAACTGCCTTAACTTCAGGATCAATTTCAATTAATCTTTTAATTGCCTCCTTACCTCCCAGCCCGCCTTTTATAGTTAAATCCATAATGACAAGATCAAATGGTTCTTCTAATTCTTTCGCTTCTTTAAAAAGTGCAATAGTTTCTTCGCCATTTTTAGCAAAGTCAGTTTGGTAACCTAGAATTGTTAATATTTCATCTAAAGCATCTCTAATGATTTCTTCATCATCCATAACCAAGATCTTCCCTTTGCCAGTAATTGGTTTTCTTTCTGCATCATTCTTTGCATGAATCTGCGTTTTTGACGCAGGAATATAGATATAGAATACTGTGCCTTTACCCAATTCTGATTCTACTGAAATAAGTCCGTCATGATTTTTTATTATTGAATATGCAACCGTGAGCCCTAGACCACTCCCTTTTTGTTTCGTAGTAAAATAAGGATCAAATATCTTTGAAAGATATTCCTTTGGTATGCCGATTCCATGATCTTTTATAGCAAGTTTAATATATTTTCCCACGTTTAGTGGTAGTCCTGATTCAGATCCAACAGTAATATTATCTGCATGAATCTCAATTATCCCTCCCTCCGGCATAGCTTGATCGGCATTGATTACTAAGTTGTGGATGACTTGACTGATCTGTCCTTCATCAACTTCAACTGACCAAAGTTCGTCTGACAGATAGAATCGGGATGAGACGTTTGTTCCACTTAAAGCAAACTTAACGGTATCTTTGAGGATTTCGAATAAGGATGTAATCTTTTTAATGGGTGCGCCGCCTCTTGAAAAAGTAAGCAATTGTTGGGTCAGATCTTTCGCACGAATCGAGGCTTTTTCTGCCTCTGTCAAGCGCTTGGATACAACTTCATTTGATTTTGAAGCCATTTTCGCAACTGAAATGTTTGTTAGAATAGCAGTTAGGATATTATTAAAGTCATGTGCGATGCCACCAGCAAGAATTCCGATTGATTCAAGTTTTTCGAACTTTTGAAGTTCTTCTTCTAATATTCGCCTTTCGGTGATGTTACGAACGATGGCCCACAATCCCATTGGCTCATCAACTTTATTTTTGATAAGCCAGACTCTTACTGATGCTGGAAAGATCGTACTATCTTTCTTGATGTGTTCAATTTCAAATTCTTCAGTATATCCCTTTTTCAGTAATTGTTCATTTATGATTTTGTCAAGAAGCATTTGCCATTTATCAGGTATAAGATCTCGAAGCCTTAACTTAAAAAGTTCTTCCTT
The DNA here is from genome assembly GCF_019058535.1 of Candidatus Borrarchaeum sp. Lineage (NCBI taxonomy): Archaea > Promethearchaeati > Candidatus Borrarchaeota > Candidatus Borrarchaeia > Candidatus Borrarchaeales > Candidatus Borrarchaeaceae > Candidatus Borrarchaeum > Candidatus Borrarchaeum sp. Next base: position 104 of record NZ_JAHPYX010000137.1, on the reverse strand, counting down.
AGTGTAGTCAAGCATATCTGCGAATGCTTGATTACATTCTATTATATCTCCTCCAATATATGCTGAAACAAGGCCATCAATGGATGACTCATACAAACCACGAT
>NZ_JAHPYX010000136.1:0-22643 GCF_019058535.1 Candidatus Borrarchaeum sp. | reverse complement strand
TGACTTATCCGAACCACATTTTCGGGAATCAAGACAGCATATTTGCCAGCTATTGTTATGTTTGGCTGTACTTCAGATAATCCAGGTCTAACTTTTTCTACACGTACAAGAAGTTCGTCACCTTCATTGATTTCTTCATTAAAGTTAGTATTATCCAGATGAAGTATGCCGTCTGTTCTCCCTAAATTTAATATCGCGTAATCTCGCTCCAAATTTACTCTCGTGACAATTCCTTTATAGAAGCCATTTGGACTAACTTTTGTATAAAAAACCGTAAGATCAGGAAGAAGCGACCGTAAAATTTCAAGCAATTCTTCAATAGTCTCTTCTTTCCCATTGAGTTCTACGCCCTGTCTATTCCGTCTGTCAAAAATATCTATATCGAAAGGCACACGTAAATCCTCAATTGCTCCCTTGAAACGTTGCAAAATAACAGTTGAAGGATATGTTAGTTTAAATCCATGATCTATGAGGATTTTTGCTAATGCGGTCGAATATATTCCTCTGAGGCGAACTGTTGTTGCCTTTTTTTCCATCATCTCTTCCTCATTATTTATCTAGTCTAAAATGCTATAAAAAGTCAATCCGCTATCCCATGAGTAAAGAGTGGTGCGGGGGATGGGATTTTCGTTCTGGCGGTTTATCGCCAAGGAATTCGAACCCACGCAGGCGATCGCGAAACCTAAGGCATCTAATGCTTCTCTACGCCACAGGATCCTGAGTCCTGCTCCTTTGGCCAAGTTCCCGTTACTCTCCATCGAGAGGAGACCTCGGACACCCCCGCATTGAAATTCATCACGATCTGATCGCTTCTTTAAAGACATCTATTTAAAAATATAGGGAAACAGATCTACAAATATCATATGCATCTTAAAACCGTATTAGAGATACCTGGTGCCATTTTTTAATTTGTATAGAGGCTATCGAATCTTATTATGATTTCGGGACCTTTAAATCGCTCAGAGACCATTTCTCTTTACGAACATTAAGTACAATTGAGGTATTTGTACGCTCTATGTCGTGTATAGAAAGAACTTCCTTAATAAACTTATCAAGATCATTTCGAGAACTAAAGCGCGAAATTACTGCTATGTCATACTCCCCTGTAATATCATATACCGCCATTACTGGATCATGCTGCGCTATCTTTTCCTCCACCTCAACGAGTTTTCCTCCACTAACCCTTACAAGGGTTAGCGCAGTAAATTCATAGCCCAATTTCTCATAATCTAAGACAACAGAGTATCCTTTTATGACCCCTTCCTTTTCAAGATTTTTCACACGATTATGTACTGTTCCAGCAGCTTTCTTGCGTCCAGTTTTTTCAAGTTCCTCGGCAATTGAACGGTAACTAAGACGTGCATCCTCTTGAAGAAGTTTTATGATATCTAAATCTGTCTCATCGATGGTAAATTCACGTTTTTCTTGTTCTTCTTCTTCTTCTTCTTCTTGTGGCATTTTTGCACACAGCCTAATTATGTTGCTGTTTTTGCTCACCTTTCAAGATGAGACACACTAACTTGTACGATTTCTTTAAGTAGTTGGTGTAATTTCTTTGTGAGTGTACCTGCATATAATTCTTCTGGGATGATAAATAAAAGATATCCTAATTGTTGACATAAAGAAGTCATTTTTTGAGTTATAAAGGAGTTCCACTGAGAGGCATTATTGAAGAGAATGATGATTCTGTAGTTTGATTTATGAATATTGAGATATTCTTCAAAACTTTCCCAAGCAAACTTAAGGCTTGCTCGATCAATGATTCTTGAAGTTTCATACTGAGAAAGAGGATATATATTTTCAACTTCACTAGGAACGCATCCAAAAGGAATAACAAAAGTCACCAAATGTAAATAAGGAAAATATTCACTAAAAACTTCTTTTAAACTCTCAATTAATCGGATATGTCCAGGAGATGATCGAAATGGTTTTATGTTCGTCTCAGGGAGAATAGTTAGAATTGGAGCGTCTGATGGTGGATGATAGTACGTTGTTACATGCTCTTGATGCCTAACTAGATTAGGTCTGGATAATCCTTCTTTTCCATAAAAAAACAAGGCCCTTCTCTTTGAGATAGGATCAAACTTTTCTAGCCAATCACGGTATTTTTTTAGATGAGAAAAGGCTTGTAAAAACCTGGGATGCATGCGTGCCCTTGCTTCCAGGAGTTCCCAGAGTCGTCCGTCTAAAATTGCTTGACGTATTGTACGAATTTCTTGGAGAGAAATATACAAATTGTGACTTGCCAAAAGTTCATATCTCAGTTCTGCATTAGTTGCTTTTAACTCTGAAGGTGTATATTTGATACAAACAGGACATGAACACGGAAATACCTCTAATGAATCCAATAGATAAGTACCACTTGGAGTCATGTAACGGTTTTCTTTTGCAAACAATGCATAAGCAGCTGAATCAAAAGTATCGCAACCTAAAGCAATAAGCAATGAGAAAAAAAGAGGATGTCCAGCACCAAATAAGTGAAATGGTCGTTGAATTGGTAAATTCATCTTTGCAGTAGCAATACCTTCAACTAACTTTGTGAAATTATATTGCTCCATAAACGGAGTAACGCTTCCAAGAGCATACATATCAAAAGAGAGATCATACATTGTTTTTGCACAATGCTCAATAAGTTCTGAGTAAGCACCACCTTGAATAGGTCCCACCCAAAGAATATCTTCAACATTTCTAAGATTCAGACTCTCCTTCGCTCTCTGTAACGTCTGTGCGACATTATATTTAGCTTGTTCATAGGTAAGATCAGGACCGATAGGGAGGTCTAATATAACTGCAATGTCAGAATGAATTTTTTCTTGAAAATCAATTACCTCTTCAGGGGTTATTGATACACCACCGTAATGTAGGATCTGAAATGCGCCTGAATCAGTCATTATAGGACCATTAAAATGGAAAAAAGAGTGAAGATCCGATAGATTCTCACTGCTTCTTGCAATATATTGTTTCAGTAGGTACGCACTTGTAATAATTATTTCACAATTAAATTCAGTTTCGAGTATTTTAGGAGAAATCGGCTTTTTTGTCGGAATTAAAACAGGAATTAAAGCAGGAGTATTGACAACGCCATGGCGGGTGTAAAGCTTGCCAATACGACCTCCAACATCATGTTCTATAACTTCAAAACTCAAAGAAACTTTCACATCGTTTCTTGGTTACTAAGAACTTCATAACTGATCAAGATGTTTTTCCGCTGGCTTTTTCTTCCATATATTTATCATAAACCGCGCTAATCCTCTCAGCAAGAGGGCCTTCGCCTTCAACTCCAGCTTCGGTTACAGTTATTTTGTTGTCTAAAACCGAAATTACTCCTGCTGATTCGTGTAGTTTAACCTGACCAGGTTGTGGAAAAAGTTTCGAGATTTCATCTGCTAATCCTTTCATATCAAAAGGTTTTTCTACTTCGAAAATGGCGGCGATTTCGTGACCTAGAATAAAAGCACGATGATATTTAATTCCTTCAGAATCATTTGTATTGATCAGACAAAATGAAAGCGTATTCTGATCAAAACCCTGAAGTTCACCTTCAAAAACTTGCTTTGCGACCGTTACGACTCGCACTTTCTTGTTCATAAGGTTCTGAAGTTCGATGAAGAATTTTCGTGTGCTACTTGACATTATACGTTCCTCCCATCTAAAACCCATTAAGAACTAAGGATTTTTAAATTAATCCCATTAAATTTTTATGACAAAGAAAATTTTTGGATATATCTACGAATTGTAAATGAAAGATTGTGAGAAAAATGGTACAAACTATTTTCAGTGTGCAAAGAATTGAACCTACTGACCTTGAGGATATTTTTAAGATAAGGTTAACATCCCAAGATGGGAAAATGGAGCTCTCATTTGAAATAATAGAAAATCTATTTGATTTTAAAGAAAATACTGAGTTGGATATTTATATTGATAAAATACCTCCTAAGAAAGCTGATGCAGCTAATATACTTATGCAAGGAGATGTTTTTAAGGTACAAAAAAAACAGGACGTAGTTCAGGTTTTTGGCTCACTTGGAGGACTGCAACTTCGTCTTATTCATCCTAAGAGTAAAGAACTATTTCAAGCAACAGACCCTCTTATTTTAGCAATTTTTTAATGGAGCTGGAGATATGTTCAAAATAAAGAAAGCTATAACTAAGCGTGATTTTTTAGATAATATTCTCATAACAGGTTTTCATGGAATAGGAGAAGTCGGATATATAGCTTCAACTCAACTAATAGAGGCCTTCGAGGGTGAACGTATAGGCATAATTGATAGTGAAACGTTACCATCTTTTGTTGCAATGGACAAGAATAGATTATCCCTCCCCTTTGAAATATTTAAATTTGATAGGTTTGTGACTATTTTACCCAACTTTCAGCCCAATCCTCAAGAAATTCATGGATTCTGTAAGGGGATTGTTGAATGGGTAATCTCTAATGAATTTAAGGAAGCATTTCTAATTGGAGGACTTGATAATCGATTCCAAAAAAGTGACGAAAAACCGTACAGGTGTGTACTCACACAGAAATATGAAGAAAAGGCAAAGAAATTGGACTTACCGATGCTTGAGCGAGGATTGTACGTCACCGGTCCGCTCGCATTGCTTCTTGCTTACTTTGAGATGGAAGATTTTCCAGCATTAGCTGTACTTCCGTACGGAAAAAGAGATCGTCCAGATCCGCGGGCGGCTTCAATAGCAGTTGAAGAATTTAGTAAAATCTATAATGTTGAAATAGACATATCAGAATTGCTAAAGGACGCACAAAGAGTAGAAGAAGAACTAGAAGAAATGCTAAGGCAGCAAAAAGAGAAAATGATGGAAGAAGCTCAGAGTCCAATTGACCGAACCAACTATTACATTTAGTATGAATTAAATCTTATCGTTAGTTCTTTCATCAATATAAGATAACTTAGTTTGATTCTTACCCTCTTGTAACTTTTGTTTGATCACAAAAACTCGTATTTTTTCCTCTGCAATTATAAGTGTATTATTGATGGATTTAATTACAGAATGAGGAATTAAAATTGTTCCTTTCTCATCGCGCGGAAATTTTTCAATATCTGGATGTTTAGTAGGCTTAACACACACAGCTAATAAGTGACCATCTCTCGAATTAATTATGAAATCAACAACCTTCCCCATAGCAGAACCTTTTTCATCATTTACAGGAATACCGATTAAGTCCCGGATATCAATGATAGAGGAGGGTTCGATTTTAATCACCTGTAGAAAATAATGAAATACAGAGGACAAAAAACTACAATAAAACTTATTGCTTCCAAAGTATTTAAACTCGACAACTCGTGATTTAAGTAGTTAATCAAGAAGGCTAAACTTCTTAGAAAATATGGTAGAAGAATCTTCATCGAAAAAGGTTTTTGAGGGAAAAGAAAAACATCTGTGACATTGTTCCTACTATAAGTTTGCCGATAAAGTTAAAAAAAAGACTTCGTATAGATATTGTCCAATACTTTGGCACAATAATGTAACTCGTGGACTATTTTAATAATATAAGTTCCCTTGTAATCAAACAATTGAAGCGGGGGTGTCCGAGATCTCCTCTCAATGGAGAGTAACGGGAACTTGGCCAAAGGAGCAGGACTGAGGCTCCTGTGGCGTAGAGAAGCATTAGATGCCTTAGGTTTCGCGATCGCCTGCGTGGGTTCGAAGGAATAAAGCAAAATGGCTTATTCCGAAAATCCCATCCCCCGCACCACTCTTCACTCACAGAACAAATTACTGGTTTTTAATGGGTTAAATATGCGCCTTAATGTTGCAACATAATGTATTGTCAATTTTCTCTTAGTGAGCTACCTCGTGCTAAAGCTTTGAGGCTTCCTGCTTCTACGACAGACTCGATCCCCTTGTCGGGTTACGGAGGTCTTATCTCCACAGGCTTAACATCCCTACGCCCCGTAGGTACGGTTAACCATCGTGATGCAATCGAAGTATGCATCTTGACTACAAGTGTGCGTGTGATCCCTCCAATTGCAGTTGATATCTCGTCATACCAGCTATATAACTCTTAGGGAGACCCCTCGATGCAAGTGATAAAAGTGAACACATATTATTGCAATTCATCACCACGCTGAAGTTTTGGTGCTTTCTTGCTCAGCTACTCGTAATTTTTCATTAGATTTCTTTCAGATTTTGACGGAATAATAGAGCGAGGAAGGAGCACCTGAAAGAAGAAGCCAAATAAAACAAACAAACCAATCCAATATAGCAATTACAGAACATATAACGAGCGCACTAGGGAACAAAAAAGCAAATAAGCCGATCATGAATAACATTTGGGATAGACCTGCAGGGTTAACGATACTCGCACCTAATAAGTATGAAGTTGCACCGATGAACAATGCTACACCAAAGGAGAGAGGATAGCCCACAGCAATTGAGAGGATGTAGACTTTACTTGCTTCGAGAATCCAAATTGGAAAGGCAATAAGGAGTGCAAGAGGTGTATTTCGCTTATCAGTAATAAGATCTTCAATATCTTTCGTTAGTTCTGACATTCCTTCAACTGCTTTCTTCTGAATTTGCTTAGCAGGCTTAAAGATCGTTTGTAGAATTTTAATGCAGAAATTGACGAACCAAGGCTTTCTAATTAAAACGAAAAAAGCGATAAACAAAGCAATAATACCAACAGAGAACAACCACGACTGAATAACACTTTGTAAGTCACTAAAAATGAATATGATAGAAAACGCGGTAATTATAACGAGTGCAACACTATCAACAAAGCGTTCAACGATTACTGAGGTCAAAGATTTAGAGAATGTGGTTTTTCTGTCTTTCGATAACCAATAACTTCTAACAAACTCTCCGACTCGAAGTGGGATGATTGTGTTGATAAAGATACCAGAGCACAAAATCGGAAATAGTCTTATACTTGGGGGCAGTTTATAAGAAGAAAGAAGAAGATTCCAGCGACCAGTTCGAAGAGAAAAGGATACAATTATTAATAAGAACGTGGGGAACAACAAAAGAGTATTTGCTTGCTTTATGGCATCAAGAATAGCATTAAAACCAAGCTGGCTAAAAATATAGATGATGATGGCACTAGTTACCATGAAGATAAGAATGACAAACAATGTTTTGCGTAGAGTAAAATTAACGGAAATTACTCTCACCTATTTTAAATCTACAGAGATAGAAGTTACTTCCTCTTTTTCCTACCTGCTCGTCGAGCAGCAATGAGTCCTACTTTTCGACCTGGGGGTGCATTTCGTGATACTGTTGTTGGACCACCTGGTGCCTGTTTGCTGCCTCCGCCGTGCGGATGAGATACGATATTCATAGCTACACCACGTACATGTGGCCATTTTCTCCCTTTTGCGGTTATAAAGTGATATTTAGTGCCAGCTTTGACAAACGGTTTTTCAGGGCGACCTCCACCTGCAACTACGCCAATTGTAGCCCTACATTTTGAATTAATTATTATCGATTTTTTTGAGGGCAATTGTACGATAGTAGTGCCTTTAGAATGCGAAATGATTGTTGCATAGCAACCTCCTGATCTTATAAATTTCCCACCATCTCCTGGATTCTTTTCAATATTAAAGATGGGCGTTCCTTCCGGAATGTTTTCAAGTGGAAGAACATTTCCAATAGAAATAGTTGCATTTGAGCCATATTCAACAACTTGACCGATGTAAGCAGCTTCGGGTAATAGCAATAAACTTTTTACTCCATCTTTATATTTTATGACGCCAACAGGTGCGCCACGTCCTGGATCATGATATAGACCAGTTATCACACCAGTTATTATACGTTCTACAGTTGATTTTTCGAGAGGGCGATACTTTACAGCGCCTCTTCTCTTGTGAGTATGAGCACGGAATGTTGGAGAGCCACGTCCTCTTCTTTGTACAAGAACTTTTTTACCCACGCTTTTTTGCCTCCTCATAAATATTGAAAGGAATTTTAGAACATTCCCAATTTTGCAGCGAGATCACCTGCATCTTCTTTATCAGATAAGCGTACATACGCTTTTTTTCTTCCATCAGGCAGAATAAGTGTATTAACACGGTCAACTTTTATATCGTAAAGAACTTCAACTGCTTTCTTAATCTCCCGCTTATTGGCACGCCTATCTACGATAAATGCTAATTTATTTTCATTTTCGATCATATCGAACAACTTTTCACTGATTACTACATTATAAACAATTCGATGTAGCTTACCGCTAAGGATCGATTCTTTTTCCATTTTAGATTTTCTCCAAATAATTTATGGTTCTTAAGCCATTTGTTTAGCAAGATACTCTATCGCTGATTTTACCCAGATGGTAAGCCTTCCAGGGTGACCACCAGGAGCTAAAGATTCTGTATTAAGGTTATTAACATGAATAATATCTATGCCCGGATGATTTCTTGCCGCTTTTATAATCCCATTGTCTTCAGAAATCACAATAAGCGGACCTTTAGGCTTTTTATATTTGCGTCCTCTTAGTTTACCCTTTCCGCTTCGGATTTTTTTGCCGCTTTTTGCCCGAATAACATCTGTCCAGATACCGAGTTTCTCGAAAACACTTTTAGTTTCACTTGTTTTGGTTAATAATTGAAATTCATCTGTTAAGATAATTGGGAATTTTGAAATCATCTCAATAGAATGTCCTCTTTTGCGAACGAGAATTTTATTTGCAGTCGCAGCTATGGCAGAACGTAGTGCAAAACGTCTCTCATTTTTATTTATTCTTTCAACATGTATCTTTTCTGGTTTGGGAGGATGAGCTTGTCTTCCTCCAACAGCCATAGGGACGAAGGCACCTCTTGAACCAGCGTGATGTCTACTTCCTTTTATACGAGGTACCCGAGCAATCCCTCGACCAACACCCATAGATTCAGCAGAAGTTCGCTGACCTGCCTTTTTGTTTACACCATAAGGTTGAATACGTGCAGTGATCGCTGCAATTACTGCACGTTGAATTAAGTCTGGGCGAAAGGGTGTGAAAAATATTGATGGTAAAGTGATTTCCTCTTTAATGGTCCCATCTAGATCATATACAATTCCTTTTTCTGGAATATTCATTTGAATCGCCTATTACATATTGATTTAAATTGAAGGAGTCATATTAAAACCTAAAGAGTGATTATCGCCGTATATATGAAAGTGCAGGTGCTTCTGAAGGCGCATTAACAGGTGAACGTATTGCATATCGCATTTTAATTAAATTTTTTCTATGTCCAGTAATTGAGCCCTGTATGATCATATAATCTCCACGAATAATGCCATAACGGATGAATCCACCGGGAGGTGTGATTTCATCACCATCCTCACCTATTTTCAATATTCGCTTATTATAATCAGTTCTTTGATGATATCCTAATTGTCCTGCTCGTGGTACAGTGTAGAACATATGATGTGGTTTCCATGGACCAATTGCACCAACACCACGTTTTGTCCCCCTAGATTTATCTTGTAAGATGCGAATACCCCAACGCTTCACCGGGCCTTGAAATCCTTTGCCAATCGAAATTGAACCAGTATCCACAAACTGTCCGTTTTTCAAGATATCCGTAGCACGTATTTCTTTCCCTAAGATGGAATTTGCGTAATCAAATTGCTCTTGTATACCCTCTCCTCCACCTATTTTCACTTCAAAGAGATGAGGCTTCCGTCGCGTAACACCACTTAAAATAGGTTGGGTATGAACTATAGCCCTTACTTCTGCTGTTGTTTCAATTGATTCTTTCAACATATTCAAAGTTTCTGAAGTGTTATAGTCTTTAGGAAGAGGAAAAACTCGACTTAGATCAGAATTTAAATCTGAGAACCAACTTTCACCAATGACACTTAGCCCATAAGGCGTTGATTCATAGGTACGCATTCCACATACGAAGAGGGGGGGTGTATCAAGTACAGTAACAGCCATAACACGTTCTTGTCCGTAGAAGGGACTATGTTCGTGATCTTCAATTAAAACTACATGAGTCATTCCTGCTTTGTAACCTGCAAAGCCAAGAAGTGTTGGTGGGCCAATCCAAGAAGGCCAGGTTTTAATCTTGCCAACTGGATGTGCCGCTCTACCACGAGGTAGATAAGCGAGTGATCCTCTTTTTGGTGCATGTCGTTTTCGATGACCCATAGTATTTACCTCCACAAATTACTAAAAAGGGCAAATAAGATAATCTGCAATTTATTTTTATTATCGGTGGTATTACAAAGGTTATTATTAATCTTGATATTGATTCTGGTAGGTACATGATTTTATGACTACCGTAAAAACAAGAGGTATCTCATAGAAGCGTATCCCTCTGTTTGAGCAGTCTGTCTAAAATAACCGTTATATTGTAACCTACTTTTTTTGTTTCATTTTTATGTCTTCTGCTGAAAGAAAGGATAATTCAATCTTCCACTTTACACCTTCGGAATCGTTTGAAAAATCTTAAATAGAACTCAACACTTCATTGCACTAAATTTCATTTCAAAATATCATTTAAACGATAAAATATATCCTTAAGTGAGGATATTCTAAGAAAATGTGAATAAATAGTTTTCATGTATTAGGGAGGAAAAAATGATGCCATTACCCTATATGACTCAATCACTGTGCCCAGAATGCCTCAAAGTCATTCCTGCAGAAATTAAGGCAGAAAATGGCAAAGTTGTCATAGAGAAGGAATGTTCTGAGCATGGCTTTTATAAAGATACGTATTGGGGCTCTGAAGAGGATTTCCTTCGCGTCGAGAAGTGGTGGTGCGATGGGAGATTAGATAACCCTCGCACTGAAACAAACAAAGGTTGTCCACAAGACTGTGGGCTTTGTCCAGAGCATAAATCCCACACTGGACTGGCGCTCATTGATGTGACTAACCGATGCAATCTTTCCTGTCCAATTTGTTTTGCAAACGCACGAAGTTCAGGCTATGTTTATGAACCAACATTAGAGGAAATTCGTGGTATCCTTGAAAATTTACGCGCAAATGAGCCTGTTCCAGCTCCCGCGGTACAATTTGCTGGCGGTGAGCCCACTGTTCGCAAAGAATTGCCAGAAATTATATCAATGGCAAAGGAATTCGGTTTTAAAAATATAGAAATAGCTTCTAATGGGCTAAAAATAGCTGAGAGTTCAGATTATTTAGCGAAATTATCAGAAGCGGGACTAAGTACAATATACTTCCAATTTGACGGAATAACACCTGAGCCATACATTGCTGCAAGAGGAAAAGATCTATTTCCTTTAAAAAAGAAAGTAATTGAAAATGCACGAAAAGTAGGGTTTGATAGTATTGTATTAGTGCCAACATTAGTTCGCGGTCTAAATGATGCTCAGGTAGGTGGAATAATCGATTTCGCTGTACAGAATGTAGATGTAGTAAGAGGTGTCATCTTCCAGCCAGTGTCTATTACTGGAAGGATCGATCGAGAAAAATTAGATGAGATGAGAATCACAATACCTGATTTAATGCGTTTAGCTGAAGAACAAACAGGTGGTACAATTAAGGCCAAAGATTGGTATCCTGTATCAAGTGTAGCCACCTTTTCAAAAGCATTGGGGCATTATCGTGGCGAACCAGCTGTAGAATTTACTTGTTCGCCTCATTGCGGCATGGCAACATACATTTTTGTGGAAGAAGGAGAGATTCAGCCTATTACAGAATTTGTTAACATCGATAAATTCTTCGGTACGTTAGAAGGTATAAATAAGGATTATGAACGGAACTCTCGCTATGGCAGAATAAAAGCCAAACTTCGTCTCTTCTTTAGTCTTCGCCATTTCAAGAAAAAAGGGCGTGTAATCAAATTAGTTCGCAATATAATGAATAAACATTCATATGATGAACTAGGCGAATTCTCCCGCTCGTCCATATTAATTGGAGCTATGCATTTTATGGATCCTTACAATTATGATCTACAACGAGTTAGTCACTGTGTTATTCATTATGGAATCCCTGATGGTCGTATAATTCCGTTTTGTGCATATAATACGTTGCACAGAGAGTCAGTCGAAAAAGAATTAAGTATACCGATAAGCGAGTGGCGCAAAAGAAATGCACAAACTGCTAAAGCGGAGATATAATTTTTTTTATTTCTCTTTTATAACTACCTCGCAAGAAGACCCCCCAACTTGTGAGGGGGTGATTGACTTTGGCTATGGTTACTTCGTCTATTCTTTATGATATTGGTCTATGAAGTCTCCATAGGCATCCACCGGCTCTGTTAACTTACCTGCAGGCACATTGTATTCAATGCCGCATGCACCACAGTGAACACGTGCATATCCATCTTCTCTGAAAAGTTCTACTGTAACCGCGCGAGCATCACAATCCGGGCATACAAAAACTTTTGGGATTGTTCTTTGATGTCTCTTAACTACCTTTTTTCGTCTTCTTCGTCCCATTGATATCACCTAGGTTTTCAAAATAGATTTTTTTATGTGAACTAAATAATTCCTTACATTAAAACGGTCATTCTGACAATTTTTCCTTTCTTTTTCTGATTTTTAAGCTTTTGTTGAAGGCAACTATTACATATTTTCAAAGCGATCGTCTGCTTGGATTTTTGTCGTATTTACTTTTCTAAATGAGTTATAATTTTTTTAGCCTCTTCAAGAGTATTGGATACGCGTATCTGAGAAATATTGAGTTCAATGGCATCTAGGACTTCATTTTTTATTATTTTTCCAGCCGCAATAATCTCTTTTCCAATGATTTTTGGTGCATATTTTCGAATCGGTGCATCTGGAAACTCTGCATTCTCAATACTAGTAACTAATTCATCTGTTGTTAATTCTAGAATCTTTTCGCCCTCTTTTCCAATGACGACAAATCTAATATTGCCACTCCCATCATCCAAGATGCCGCTTAGCAATAATCGTGGAATTGATTTGTCAATTTTCCCGCAGTTTGGACATATTTTTTCATTATTCTCTGACTTTACCCTTCTACGGCATTTAGGACACGCTTCATAAATCGGATTTCTTTCATATAGTTTAAGTATAGTGCCGCGTACCTCAGCAAACTGATTTTCTATACAATCTTTGATGAATACTTGATGATATTCCTTTACCGTTTCAGGGGTTAGTTTTTCTTCTGTAAAAGTCTCTTTTACTTGTGATATTAATTGTCCTTTCTCTTCCAATTCCTTTGGGTTGATAACAACGTTAGATAGACGTCCAACATGAAGTTCTGTTTCTCCACTAAGCCCTTCTCTTGTATATGCGTTTTGTATTAAAAGAAGATCTCCTAGATTCGCATTTTGCACTAAATTTACACTTTCATCCCAAAGGACAGTTCTAACATCTCCAGTTGTATCTTTTACATAGAGAGTTATCAATCGTCCGCTTCTTCCATCCTTTGTAGTAAATTCGCGGAGATCCCCTATATGCATTATTCGCACGAAAATATCGACTGAACGCATATTCGGCTGTAAATCCACGATGTCGATTATCTTTGGTTCACCAATTGAAAATTCGATTGACGTTTCTGGATCAATCACAACACCCGTGCGTCCTCCTCCATGGACTTCTACTTGATTTTTTAGCCCTTCTTTAGTGTATGCCCCCTCTAACCTTAAAATAGTCCCAACATCTATTTGATCTATAATTTCCGCGCTTTTATCCCATAAAACTACCCTAGTTGAGCCTGTGTCGTCTCTTAGTATAAGACTTGCTCTCTTTCCTTCACTTCCATCTTTTCGCTGAAATGTTGAAATTGGATAAACACTCTCTACTACACCTAAAATATCGATGTCATTTAGATTTGCTTCCAATCCATCGATCTTATGTGTGAATTCTTTAACAAAAGGAAAATCTGCTGCATTTGCATCTTCCGGATTAATAATTATACGTCCTCGGTATCCAACATGTAATTCAGGATCCTCTTGTAAACCTTCTTTCACATATCCAGAAAGTATTCGTAGAATGTCACCTCTACTTATCTTATCTATATTCTGTGCATGATCGCCCCATAAAACTGTACGGATCGTTTTTGTTTTGTCACCAATTATTAGATTTACAACATAACTCTGTTTTCCATCTCGAACAAATTCTCTTAAAGCATAAATCTTCATAACACGTCCTATAACAGAAATATTATTCATTCCAGGGATAAGATCTTTGATGAATAGCTGGGTAGTTGACAATTTTTGATCCTTAAAGAGATCAATACCTAATTCTGAAGCCACAATGTGTGCGGCTCCTTCTTCGGTAATTAATCCTCCTAATTCCTCTCTTTTTACTCTTATTCTTTCCTCAAGTTCTTTTTTTGAGATCTTTGTTTCTGAAATTATTTTATCAATAATTTCTTCTAATGAGAAACTTATACAACCACCCCCATGAAATTCATATGAAGATGATATAATCTGCAATTTTTTACTTGCTTTTTCATTTTCTTATAGTATTTTTTTCTTTTTAACGCTATTAGTTTGCGTACGCGCACGGTTTTAAAATATCCAAAAGAAATAAAATTCCCCGAAAAGGTTTTTCTCAATAGAGTTTAGTTAGAATTAAATTCACGTAAGATGATTAATATGGGTTTCTGGAAGACTTTGAAAGCAACTACTGTCAGAAATTTACGGGTAATTTTCAAGTATAAGTTTGAAATATTTATCAACATAGGTTGGCTCATTTTGGACATAATCGCATTTTCTTTGCTAGGACACATCGTAGAATCGACTTCAGTGGACTTAGAATACTCGTTAAGAGATTTCTTGTTAGTTGGAGTCTTTTTCTGGGCTTTTTTTGGGAAAAGTTATGATGATACAGTGAATTGCATTCCAGAGGAGGCAAGTCGAGGCACTCTTGGCTTCCTCCTAACGAATAATGTAAGTTTTGTGACGTTACTCACAGCTAGAGCGGCAGCGTCAAGTATAATCAGCGCTGTTGTTGCAATATGCATTATATTTCCGATTTTAGCACTATTAGATGTACTTCAGCTTCAACTTCAATGGCTTCTTCTAGCGATGGTGATCTTTTTCTTGTGTTGGTTATTTATGCTGGGCGTTAGTTTATTAGTATCGTCCGTAAATGTTTTGTTTAAACGAATTGGCTTATTTTCTGCACTCTTTCTTTGGGCTCTAAAGATCCTAAGTGGATATTTTTTTCCAGTTGAAGCACTTGACGATTTTGTACCTGGATTAAGTTTTATGGCGATGAGTTTACCAACTTCTGCTGGGCTCCAATTGATTCGATGGGTATTAATCCTCGGCGCCCCTCCACCTGAAATGATGTGGAACGCATTGACGTCTCTTTTAATCGGCACTACAATAGTTATGGTTGCAGCCATAATAACTTTGAAGCAAATGGAAAAAATTGCAGCAAAAGTTGGAACTTTAGAATTCTATTAGAATAGAAATTAGGTGAGCAATGTGGAAGACGTAGTTATGGTTGAAAATGTTGTAAAAGAATTTCCGATAGGGGCATTTCTACGTAAACGTCTTCGTATTTTAAATGGGATTTCTTTCAATTTGCCAGATGGTGACAATCTTGCAATTGTGGGGCCTAACGCGAGCGGAAAAACTACACTTCTAAAAATGCTTGCATCGATTTATCTTCCTGATAGCGGATCTATTGAGATCTATGGTTATGATTTACAGAAACAAATAACACAAGTTAGGAATATGATAAGTTTTGTTAGTCCAAGCTTAACTTTTCAGGCTAAACTCACACTTAAAGAAACACTTGATTTCTTTGCCGGCGTGCAGGGCGTTGATATTGATGATATTGCATTAAAATTTCTAGAAGAAGTAAATCTTATTCATATGATGGATAAACGATTAGAATCATTTTCTGAAGGTCAAAAAGCAATGGTTCGTCTTGTTGTTGGACTAATGAAACAACCACGCCTTCTACTTCTCGATGAAATTACAGCAACGCTTGATCTGACGCGTAAAGAAGCCGTAATCAATACTATAAATGAATTAGATAACCGCTATAAGTTTACAATTATTCTTGTAGACCATGATCCAATGGTTGTAGATAGAATTTGTGATAAAGTTCTCCTCCTTAAACGGGGTGGACGTGTTTTAAAATACAGCACGGTAGATGAACTACTCTCAAAAATTCCTTATAAATATGACATTAAAGTAACTCCAAAAAAGACGTTGGATGATGATTTTCTAAAGAATTTTGGATTCCCTTATAAGAAAATGGGAAATATCATTCGCTTTTTTACCCAAAATCATTCTGAAGTCAATGAACTTAATGCCAAGTTGTTAGAGAAAGAGGACTATATTCTTGAGTTCTCGACAAGCGGTGTCAGCTTAGAAGACGTCTACTACTTTTGGATGCAGAAAGAAACTCAGGAGTAGAAGAAGTCTTAAGGATTGGCCTTTTAAGTTCTTATACTATTTTCTTATTTTATAAATTAGTTCTGAAGACAGTGGGCGGGGTGGGATTTTCAGAAAAAGCGATTTTCGATTCTTCTTTTGAACCCACGATTTCCGATACCTCCATAAGTTTCTTATGAAGACACTCCGGAACCCGAATCCGGAATCATACCATGCTAGACTACCCGCCCATAGTATTTTGAAATATGGTCCGTGAATTACCTTTAGGATAGGAACTTCTCGGACCTTGAGCCAAATAGTTTTCGGGCACTATGTATAAAGTATAAATTGGTTTCCATGACTATAAATAAAACTTTTGCCTTTTAGCAATCATTCAAATTTGGTTTTAGAATCCTTTACATTTATACGGGAGAAGTCCATGACAATCCATTCTGCGAATAATATAATAGTGAAAAACAAAATATTATTTGCGCGAGCAATGACGATTCTGACCCTTCTTGAAATACACTAAATAGAAGTGGTGTACCTTACAATATATACCCCACAAAAATAAAATTGATGATAGGGATCTTGAGTGAGTTGAGCTCGCTCTGTTTTTCACTTTTTCTAGTTTTATCCCGACAAAACCTGTTAAACTCCTGAATGTATTTTAAAAAAAAATTCACTTACACATTAGTCTCACTGTTCCTTTAAATCGTATTCTGTAATAATGTAACTTAGAGAATGATGAAACTCCCAGAAAGCCAGAATCATTGAACATAGACAAATGTGTTGTCCTTATATAGATTTTCTTGATAAAAAGATGTAGCTTGATGCAAGACAAAGCGACAGGGTCTAATAAGACGATGATGTAGAAATGGTTTTCAAGAACTTTGTATGCCCTCTAATAGGGCTTGAAAGGGTGTTTCTCGGAAGGTTTAGAAAAAATGCTCTTAACTGATATTTTAGAAGAGGAATTAAATAGCCCTACAGTATTTCGGGATGAATCCAAATTAAGCGCTGCATACGTGCCATCTTCTTTACCCCACAGAGCATCATCACTTCGAGATTTGGTTCGTCTATTCTTAGGCGTGATGAAAAAACCAGGTGAAATGAGTCAACAAGTTACCATTAGTGGAAGTATAGGAATTGGAAAAACAGCACTATGCAAATGCTTCGGTAAGGTCCTAGAAGAATATGCCAAAACCAACAACATGAACCTACATTATATCCATGTTAATTGCAGGCGTAAAAAATCGCGCTTTTTAATTTTAAGAGAAGTAGTTCATCACTTCAATCCAACTATCCCACATAGAGGTTATTCACCAGAAGAATTACTTCATATGTTACATCACTTACTAGAGTCTCAGAATATCCATTTGGTATTAGCTCTTGATGAATTTGATTTTATTTTGAGAAAAAAAGACGCTTCGCTTCTTTACGACCTGATAAGATGGACAGATGAACATATTGACGGTATACAGCGTGTTTCTCTTATCCTTATAGTCCGTGACAGAGTATATCTGAAAGAATTAGATGTTGGCACACTTAGTTCACTTCAAAATAATCATATCTATCTAGCGCCTTATTCTGCCGAACAATTAGTAGATATTTTGCAGGAACGTGCAACTGATGCACTGTTTGACTTTGCAATTAATCCTGAGGTTCTCAATCTAATAGCCGATATTGCTAGTGAACGAGGTGATGCACGTTTCGCGTTGGAACTTTTATGGCGTGCAGGAAAGTATGCTGACCGCGATAGAGTTACCTCGATTTTTCCGGAGCATGTAAGATTAGCAAAAGGTGATATCCACCCTGATCTTAGAAAGGATATCTTCCAAGAATTATCATTACATCATCAGTTTGTACTATTGGCCATTATTCGGCAACTGAAAAAACATGACGCTGCGTATACAACCACTGGAGATGTTGAAACTACCTACAACATTATCTGCGAAGAATATCACGAAACTCCGCGCAAACACACCCAACTGTGGGAATACATTAAAGAACTGGAGCAATTATGCCTTATCACGACTAAACTCTCTGGTAAAGGCATACGAGGCAAAACTACCCTGATTGGATTGCCGGATGCACCCTTGTTCTTGCTAGAAAAAAAGCTTCAAAACTATTTGAAGGAGTGTGAAAAATGACACTTGACATGACAGATATTCTTATTCAAAGTTCTCCCTTTCCGCCTATTGAAGAAGTACTATCTTCAAAAGGAAAAATAAAAATTTTAAAGATTTTAACGCATTACGAAGAATTAAACATCTCTGAGATCGTAAGAAGAGCGCAACTTAATCATGCTACCGTCACTCAGCATCTCGATTACTTTAAAACCATCGGAATCGTAGAAGAAAAATCATTTGGCCGCATAAAGATTTATCGGTTATCACCAGAGGATGCAATAGTCAAAGTAATTCGTGATCTAATGGAATCTTGGGAGCACTCAGAATTAAGCAACAATACTCGCAACTCATATGTATAGGTTTTTGATAAACCCAAGATTTATTCCATCAGTTAAATACGCAGTCGCATCATCAAATTCAATGCATTTTTTAGTAAAAAGTGGTCCTAAGAACTTTGACTGCAGGTCATTAAACGCCGTTCCTTTGATTAAAGGATGAAAAGCTGGAAATATTATGATTTCAGGATTTCCTATCTTTCTTTTAATAATATGATTTGTATCAACTTCTTTATCGCTTGCTGAAACTTTATTTTGTGCAAAGAGGTTTTGAAGCTTTTTCTTGTCCCATTTTGTTCTTATCCATACTTTTTCTACGTGATGTATTCCTAAAGAATCCTTTAATCTAATCGCAGGATGGTTATGTCCCATAAATAATGAATTTACATCTAGTAAATCATTTGCTGGCCAAGTATGGCCATGTAACAATCCGATTTTCTTAGACCCATTCTGAATAGTAGATCCTTTTGAGGGATGATAGATTATATTTTTTGGAATTAACTTCTCCAAATTACCGTCGTGGTTTCCTGGAAAAATTTCAACTTTTATTATTTTTGCCAAGTTCTTAAAAAGACGTGGTATTTCTTTCCACTCTTTAATAGAAATACTTGGGATATTATGTTTCACATCCCCAAGAACTACTAACTTCGAGGGTGCGTATTCATTTATGAGTTTTTTTAATTTATCTTCAATTATAGGTGTTTGTGAAGGAAAATGAATCCCTTTTTTAGCAAATTGCCTTTCAAGTCCAATATGGAGGTCTGCTACAATGAGAACACTTTCATGAGCTTCAAGTAATAATGCAGCCTCTCCTTCTAATGGCATATATGACCCCATTTCAATAACACTCTTGAGGAGGAGAAACATGACTCAACCAGTAATAAATCATAAAAAAACTCACTTATACGGATATTCATAGTTCAACGTCTTTGTAATTATCACCCAGAAGTACAAAATTTGCAAGAAGAGCATTAAGTTGAATTTCCTCATTGGCACCTTCGCTAAGCCTGAACTCTGCTTCTCCTAACAAATTCATAAGTTTAACTTTCAAGTCATCATTTTTAAAGTTCATTATTTCAGAATTCATTTGCTTAAGTATATCTATACCTGATAAACCGTATTTGATGAGTAGTTTATGAAGTTGTTCTCGGGCATCCATAAAATTATTTTTAAGTGCGAATCTTATCATTTCTTTAATTTCTTCAGGATGGACACGGCCTGTTACTTGATAAACAACATCTGCTTTGATTTCATCATCAAACGCTGCTGCCGCTTGTAGGATGTTTATACTATTTCGCATATCTCCTCTGGAACTTTCCAAAATAGCATTAATGCCTTCTTCAGTAAGATCAACACTCTCTTTTTTAGCTATATTATTTAATTGCATTTTAACATCCTCTTGAGATAATGGAGGAAATCGAAATATAGAACATCGTGATTGTATTGGTTCGATAATCTTACTTGAGTAATTACCGATTAGTACGAATCTACAAGTGCGTGTGTATTTCTCCATTGTCCTTCTAAGTGCTTGTTGCGCATCAGAAGTCATGTTATCTGCCTCATCTAGCACTAGGATTTTAAATGGTACGTCTCCAAGTCCTTTTGTTCTAGCAAAGTTTTTTACTGTTGTTCGAATGACGTCAATACCTCTGGTATCACTTGCATTCAATTCCAACAAATTGCCTTCAAAATATTCTCCAAATAAATCACGAGCCAAGCATAATGCCGCTGTTGTTTTACCTTTTGGGAGGTTTTATTAAAATAAAGACCTTGTCCCCGGAGGACCGACAAATAAACAATGCGGCATTGATTTCGTCTTAGCAAATGAGGTTAACCTTTGTACTATGCTTTCTTGGTTTATTATTTCTTTTAGACTTTTTGGGCGATATTTTTCTACCCACATCGCATATTCTTCATACATATTTACCAGTTCTCCTAGTTCTTTGAAATTTTCCCTAAGAGATTAATAGTTTATCAGTAGATTATAGACACTTAATTGTTTTTAATTTTAAGAAATTATGTATCTCCTGATTCTATTGTCTTCTAAACTCTTAAATTGTTGTAAAGCGAAACTATTATAAGGTCATTGAAATGCTTGAATGATGGAGATACTTCTAAACAATCCATATCCCTCAATAGTTTGAATTCCATCTCTATATACAAATATTTGGCCATAAATAAATACTAAAAGATGCGGTCGTGGTCTAGCAAGAGGAATATTCTCCTAGAATGGCCTAGGACAACTAAGAATGAATAACTTTCTTAGATCGCACAGGCCTCCCAAACTGACTTCACAGTCGTGAAGAAAGCCTGATAAGTTTATGTATCATCAATTATAGATGGTATGCATTTCAGGAGACCCGGGTTCAAAAAATAGGTGATGTTCTCCTATTGGAAACTCCCGGCGGCCGCATCAATTTTATATTCTAAAGATCGCTCTTACTAGAAAGTTATAGCCTAAATTAAAAATTATAAAATCTCAAAGAATTTAACTAAGATTCAATGATATATTATGTTTGAAACACAGAATTTTCAAAAAAAGTGATGCCGGGGATGGGACTTCCAGAGGAGGGAACCCCACACACTCTTTTGAACCCATGCGACCTTCCATAAATGCATTCATTTACACTGGGTCAGCAGGTCTCTCTTTCTCTAGATTTTTGCGCTTTTGAGATCTCGAGCCTGTAGCGGATATGACTTTTGTTAAATCTGCCGCCGTACCGTTTCCAGAATAACACATATTTTGGTGTGTTCTCTTGGCTACCCCGGCGTATATTATATCATTTAGACATTGTAGTATTGGATTTAAAACACTTTTTCTCAATGTATAGTTCGATTTATGACTAAACGATCACATTCTATTTAGAAAAAAACAACTTATTTTCGAATTTCTTGACGGATATTTTTGAAAGGTTTTTTCTTTTAAGAGGGGGTTATAAAGGTCGCTGGAATGCTGGGGATGCTAACTGTAACGCTTAATTCAAAGTTTATCGGGGATTATGGTGTCTCGTTCCGTAAAATACTGCACTCTACTTTTCATTAGTATGCTTGTGCTCGGTTTACCCTTCTACAGTCAACAGGCCAAAGCCGACATCTCCTTTGATGGGACAACCGATTATAACGGCGATGGATTTATGGATCCTACCATCGATAACGGGCGGATCCGCATCAGTTTCATGACTGAGGAACGACTGGAAAATCCTCCGGGACAGCAAATCACCTACTTACCCTATTTCTTCGTGTGGGATGGAAACGACTGGACTGAAATTGCCACTATGGGACATTTCCAGATCTCAATAGCCCCAGATACCTCGCAATCGCCGGTTACAAATTACACCATCCAGGAAATCTATCCTAAACGGGTGGGTGTCAGTTGGGAAGAATTTTATCAGGAATGTGTCACCATCATTGACGCGAATGACCATCAGTGGCGGGTCACCGATTATTACACCCTCCGGGACGGCTGGGATTACGTAGAGATCGAACGGCACTGGGAACATCTGAATGATTCCACAGAAGAAGCAGTGCTCCTACCTTTCAATCTATCGATCACCCACCCCGCAGCAGTTTCACCCCGTAAAGCTGATGCCCTGATGATGCCCGGCTGCTTTTACAACGGCAACCTGTACGACGTGAACACCGCAGATCGTCAGGTAACACCTGATTTCCCCATGACCGATTTAAGCAACCAGTCCCAGTACCTCATCGTGGAACAGGAACGGCTCAGCATACCGTCAGTTATCTGGGAGTACGATGACTTTGTGTGCGGCTTACTGACCACTCCTACTTATATATATGACGGACAGGAGTATACAGGCAACTCCTCGTTAGGTTATCAAGGGAATGATGAGCATTTCGACCTCATCAACTACTTAGGCGGGTGGACCAGCGGTGGTTCTCAACGAGAAGGCTATGCATATACAAAACATCTTCATAATCAGATTAATCAGGATAATCCAGGTTGCCG
>NZ_JAHPYX010000135.1:0-48957 GCF_019058535.1 Candidatus Borrarchaeum sp. | reverse complement strand
TGGTGGAAAACGTTATATAAGTTGCTCAAAGCCTACGCCAAAACCACCAATATTAAACGAGACATCCGCAATAAACTCGTTCATTACCTCTACACCAATTTTCAAGTAGTATGTTATCAAAATGAGAATTTAGGCGCCTGGCAACGCCTGTGGGGTAGAAGAATGCTGTCAACCAGCCTCGGTGGAATCATTCGCATGCTTGAAATAAAGGTGCATACACCGGTGGAAATTGACCGTTTCTTCCCCTCCACAAAGACTTGTTCGCGTTGCGGTCATCAGCGCCCCATGAGTTTAGCCGAACGCACCTATGCATGTCACCACTGTGGTCTAGTGATAGACCGTGATTATAACAGCAGTTGTGTGCTAGAACACGAAGGGCGTAGGTTACTAGGTAGGGGACCTACCGAAGTCACGCCTGTGGAGACTAATACCTCTACCTTAATGTTGGAGTATCTGAATCAGATAGCCTACGTTGAGGCAAGTATGGTCGCAGAAACAGGAAGCCTCACCGCTTTAGCGTGAGGTAGTTCACTTCTCCTAAATGAGGGACTGTTTAGATTTATAAATTAGAAATGAAGAAATGCAAGTCGTTCGAGTATAAGTTTTACTAAAGCATTTTTTTGATCGTCCCATGTATTGTTTGAAATGAGTGTGTCAATTTCGGTATCAGATACATCGAAAGTCGTCTTTATTCTATTGAACTTTGATTCATCAATGTCCAAAACACTCAAGTCTAATTTACCGCCTAAATATCTATAAACCTCCTCTGCAACGGATTCAATATTCTCTGGAGAAGTTCCTACTAGTAATAAAGCACAATTCTTAGTCTTTGGCTTAAGTCCTAGAACTTTTACTGCAAGTTTTATCTGTCTTTGACCAGATGCATATATGAGAGATTCAATTGCTAACGATTTTGAGATATTTCGAGAATACAAGAATGCTTTGACTCCGTGGAGAGTTGCAAAAAATAGATGTTCCCATGTGGCAATCAAATCACTATCAAAAAGTTGGATTGTGACATTTTTTTCATTCCCCAGCCTTGTTATCTTTCCTAATAATTTGTCTATATTGAAAGGCTTTATACCTCGAAAGCCAGTCACTCCAACAAATTTAAAATGTAAATAATTAACCTCTAGAGACTTGATCAAGACATTTTTAGAATTCATTAGAGACCACATTATTAATTTGAAAACACTTAGTATGCCCGAATTAAAAGAGTTACATCAGAAGATACATTAGGAATTCTGGAGGAATGTATTTGGTGGAGTTCGTTACACCTTCATGGGACGAAATATATGATATAACTATCGAATTATATGAAAACCTATTACAAGATGGGTTCTTTCCTGATATTATTGTAGGGGTAGCAAGAGGAGGTTGGATTCCTGCTCGACTGCTTTCCGATTTTTCAGAAAATAATCTAACGGCGAATATAAAGATTGAATTCTACGCTGATATTAATCAAACTGAAGAAAAACCAAGAATTGTTCAACCCATCTCTGTATCAGTTGAAAAGAAAAAGGTACTATTATGTGATGATGTAGCTGATACTGGCGAGAGTCTACTGGCAGCCATTGACCATATAAAAGAATCTGGTGCATCAGATGTACGTGTAGCGGCCCTCTATATGAAGCCTTGGAGCAAATGCAACCCGGATTACTGGATCCTTGAAACCGATAAGTGGATAGTTTTTCCTTGGGAACGTAGAGAAACTATCACAAAACTCTATATGTCGTTAAAGGACGAAAATATGCCTTTAGATATTATTAAAAAAGAACTGATGCGAACGAATATCAAAGAGAAATATATCGAGAAATACCTTAAGTGGATTCAAAAGAGTTAATTCTAGTTAGTTAGAAGTTATTCCATATTTAATTGAAATAATATATTTGGAACAATCTTTATTTCAATTAAGAGATGAGCGCTACTAACAAGATTCATAAGGGTATTGACAGAAAATGGAAAGGCGGTTAGTTGCGTCCTTCCTAAAAAGTATATTCATTTCCTACTCGTTACTACCTTTTCTATATTTTATGAATTCTGCCGTCATAACTAATATTGCGGCTATGAGACCCCTATCTCGGGAAGCATCACTCTCTCCTTCTAGTAATTTTATCATAGCCTTCCATTTCGTTAATGCATCTATGTACACCTGAGCCACGTATAATCCTCCATGTGCGTAAACTACATTGATTACATAAATATCTTTTGTCTTCAACTTGTATCTAAGTGTTAAAAAATATTATAACAAGTACAATGGTTCTCCTAGTTTTCTAGGGAGGAGAAAAAACTTTATTGATTGCTAATTGTTATCAATATATTTCAAACAATGATCTAAGGCTCCATAATGTTTAAAAACTTGATCTTATTTCATCAACGAAATTCGCTCCAAAGATTGGCCAATTCTTGGTATAGTTCCGACGTTGATGCTCCAGTCCAATTAAAGATGTCAAATATTAAACTAATCACCAAGGCAAACATAAGAATTGCCATCCCAATTAACATAACCTCTTCAATCAAAGGCGAGCCTTTTTTGTTTCTTAAAAACTTTTTTAGCATTTTCTTTCCTTCTTTATTTTATTTTGGCTTTTAAACAGTACTTTGGGAAGGTTTTCATTATCAAAGTCTTCACTTGCAAAGAACAAGTAGATATAAAAACCTCGCTACTTTTTCCTAACTTGCTAATCTATTTGCAATCACGTCCATCTGTCCATAAAAAAAATGTATGATAAAATCATAATTTAGTTGTTTTAGAAAACGAGGTCTCCTCGCCGATAAAGTTAAATAGGGATAGATTTTCAGTCCCTTCCAATATGGTACCACCATTTAGATTGTAATGATAAAAATAAACAATAAATTTCACAAATGGTGAGAGAAATTATTAATCCTAAGAAATTAGCACTGTTGACTGTTGTGTTGCTATGTGGGGCAATTCTTTCTGTAAATACAACCACCGCACTCCAATATCAACAAAATAATGGAGTTAATGTTGAGAAAACTGTTAGTGAAGAAATCATAGGAACAGGCGACAGATTAAATGTAACGGTAACTATAAACAATGAAAACTCATTACCAATACGAAACGTAGAGTTAATTGATACCGTTCCAGACGCATTTCTTGTAGTTTCGGGTTCTTTAATTGAATTTTGGTCTAGTATTGATGCACTTGAAAGCATTAACCACACATACATCCTTGAAGCACGAAGTTCAGGCAATCATACGCTAGAAGCTGCTGAAATCAATTTCGAATTAACTGGAGAAAGTTTTACTGTGAGTTCAAACACGGTTGAAATTAGTATTGAAACGAAATTATGGACTCCTCCTCAGGGGTCAATTGAAAATCCATCAGCAATATTTTTAGGAGTATATATTTTGCCTGTAATAGGTTTATTCATTGGAGTAGTTATTATCGCCCGAAAAAAAAGTTAACAGAAACCTATAACTAGAGAGAAATACTAATCCCTTAAAGAAATGGGGGGCGTGTTATCACTCTTTTATAAGCTACAATAGTCCATTTGATTTAATCCCTTTGGCTTCAGAGTTTTGTTTTTAAACATAGTTGTTATGCAGATACATCTAATTAAAAAATTAGAAATAATAAAGATAGACAATGACAACGATTTTAGAAGGAATTCTTTCTAGAAAGAGACAAAATTCATCAAGAATAATACGATCAACTAATGAGGTTACAATATGATTGTAATACCTGGCCCTGCGTCACAGATTTTAGGATTTAAAATAGGAAATTTGCTAAAAGCAAAAGTAGTGCCTTTGGACTATAAGCGGTTTCCAGATGGGGAAGCTTACATAAGAATCGATGGAGATATTCAAGGTGAACATGTAGCGGTTGTTCAATCTACATTTCCTACTGATCCGCATCTTATTGAACTTTTTTTGCTTCTAGATACAGTAAAGGAATTAGCTGCGTCCAAAATAACTGCGATCGTTCCATATCTTGCCTATGCACGACAAGATAAAAGATTCAGACCTGGAGAGGCAATAAGTATAAAGACAATTATCCGTTTGATTGAAAATATTGGCGTGGACGAACTTTATACGATTAATATTCACGAAGATGCGGTATTGAGTGAATTTAAAATGCCCATAATCAATCTAAGCGCTATGAATGCTATTGGAACTTATCTAAAAAAGTATGATTTGAAAGACCCATATATTGTATCTCCTGATCAAGGAGCAGAATTCTTGGCAAAAGAAGTAGCAGAAACGCTCCATGCAGATGTTAGTAGCTGCTTCAAAAAAAGAGATCTTATTACTGGAGAAATTGAAACAGAAGTAGTGAAACTTAATGTTAAAGGGCGTGATACGGTTATAATAGATGATATTATTTCAACAGGCGGTACAATTGTAAATGCTGCGAAAATGCTAAAGGCACAAGGGGCGAGAAGGGTTTTTGTAGGGGCAACACATGCTTTACTTATCCAAAATGCACGAACGCGTATCATGCAAGCACAAGTTGAAGAAATTATTGGAACAGACTCCGTTCTAAGTGAAGTAAGTAAAATTTCAGTTGCATCACTCATTGCAGATGCCCTTACATAGATACTCTATTTAGATTATTCTGAAGCATTAACTGTCTTTGAAAATTAGGTTGCGATATTTGAAACAATTAATAAAGAAATGGTCTCAAATGGCCTCAAGAGATTTATTTTTTGTATTAAACGGAGAATATCCAAAATTAGCTTTTTCAGAAGCCATATCTATTCTACAGGCTACCGAAAGACAATATTCAAACTTCACAAAATTTGATCAACTCATGAAAATCTCTACTTCAATGGATAGTGTCCAGGTGATAGCTCGGAGAAGTGCACTTGTGCACCGTTGCTGTGCCTATTTTTTTGAATCAGATGATACTTTTGAGGAGATCATTGAAACCGCAAAAGAAATGATAGTCGATAATTCGCTCATATTTGGAAAGAGTTTTGCTGTGCGTATAAAACGCATAAAGAACTATGGAGCGCATATTGATAAAGTAGAACTTGAGCGACAACTTGGGGCAGTACTTTTTAATCACTTAGAACAGATAAACAAAGTGATGAAGGTTAACCTTGAAAATCCCGATATCACATTTTATGGAATATTTACAGAAAATAAGTTTTTCTTCGGATTAAACCTTTGGAAATCAGAGACTTATTTCCAGAGATTTGATAAACGAAGGGGACATAAGAGGGAGTTTTTTCATCCAGGTACATTAGAACCTCGTTTATCTAGGGTATTGGTTAATCTTTCACGCGCAAAAGATGATAAGTTGTTTCTGGATCCTTTTTCCGGTAGTGGTGGAATCCTCATCGAAGCGGGGTTAATAGGAGCAACCATCTTAGGATGTGATGTTCAAAAAACGATGGTAAAAGGCGCATCCGTTAATTTAAAGCAGTTTAATCTATCTGGTAACTTAATTTGCGCAGATGCACGTCAACTTCCCTTTAAGGATGATATTTATGCAATTGCTACGGACCCTCCCTACGGAAGATCATCTACTACAAAAGGTATAGAATTAAACAAGTTAATTCAATCTTTTCTTGGATCTGCAACGAATATTCTGCAAAAAAAGAGGTATATTTGTATCTGTACCCCTACTCATATAAATCTTCAAACGATAGCAAATGAGATTGGACTTAAAACTGTAGAACTCCACAAGATGCGAGTTCATAAAAGTTTAACACGAATAATTGGCGTTTTTCAGAATTAGATTGGAGCAACTAGAATGAAAATTGTTTTCTTGGGTACTGGTGCTGCCGTCCCCTCGAAAACGAGGAAACTGTCAAGTATTGCCATTATAAGGAAAAATTCAGGCGAAATTCTCATATTTGACGCTGGAGAGGGAATGCAGTACCAACTCATTAATGCTCAACTCAATATAATGAAAATCTCAAAAGTTTTCATCAGTCATCTTCATGGAGATCATATATTCGGCCTGCCTGGGTTGATTCTTACTCTCAGAATGTATCAAAGAACAAAACCTTTGCATCTTTATGGTCCTCCTGGTATAAAACAATATCTGGCTGCTGTGAATTCTATAGCAGGTGTGCTAGATACACAATTTGAACTTAGCATAAGTGAGATAGGAGAAGGGATTGTAATTGAAGAGAAAGAGTATGTAGTTGAGTCTACTTTAGCAGATCATGGAATTGATACATTTGCATTCTCTATTGTTGAAAAACCATATCCGGGTAAGTTTTTTCCAGAAAAAGCAAGAGAACTTGGAATTCCTGAGGGACAATTATGGGCAAAATTAAAGGCAGGAGAGAATATTCAATTACCAGATGGGAGAGTTATCAATTCCTCCGAAGTTGTTGGACCTTCAAGACCTGGGAGAAAAGTCACTTACTCAGTTGACACACGTCCAACAAAATCTATTGTCTTATTAAGCAAA
Source organism: Candidatus Borrarchaeum sp. (assembly GCF_019058535.1). Classification (NCBI taxonomy): domain Archaea; kingdom Promethearchaeati; phylum Candidatus Borrarchaeota; class Candidatus Borrarchaeia; order Candidatus Borrarchaeales; family Candidatus Borrarchaeaceae; genus Candidatus Borrarchaeum; species Candidatus Borrarchaeum sp. Next base: position 42,566 of record NZ_JAHPYX010000135.1, on the reverse strand, counting down.
AATAGTGATGTTTTGATTCACGAGGCAACTTTTGATGATTCTCTTTTAGAAAAGGCTATCCAGACAGGACATGCTACAGCAGGGGAAGCCGCTAAGATAGCAAAAGATGCAAAGGTCAAGCAGTTAATCTTAACACATATCAGTACACGATACAAAGATACTTCGATTCTTTATGAGCAAGCTACAAAGATTTTTCCAAATACGATAATTGCACATGATTTTTTGGAAATTGCATTAAAAGATAGAAAATAGAATGGAAAGTAGGTTTCAAAGATATATATCAAAATTTGATAAGGAAGCAGAAATTTAACATAATGAGACAACTTTTTAAATCCATTACACATCGTTGTATGTACCAGTTTTTTTTGTGGAGGAAAATCTTTGAGCGTAGACCCCTTTATTGTCCGAACTTTAGTATTTTCGTTTGGATTTATAGCAGTCATCCTTATTCTTGCGTATCAAGTACTTTCAGAGGATGAAGCTGCGGAAAAATGAATTTATTTATAAATAATCCATTGTCAAATTCTTTATGCGTTTTTCCAACTTTATGCACGGTTAGTGGCATTTATCTATTTTTTGACGTTACATTTCTTAACAATTCACGCCTAAAAACTAGGTAAATCATTTCGATTCTGAAACTTTGGTGTGTAGAATTTGCAAGACTCGGTTAACTCGCAAAATAGTTTTAATCTGCTTCACAAAGAAATACAAAAAACTATACAGAAGTATAACTTTGTACAGCCGACCCCAATACAAAATGAAGCCATACCTAAAGTTTTAGAGGGAAAAAACCTATTATTAATTGCACCCACAGGTACAGGAAAGACGGAAGCGTCGATATTTCCTATTTTTGAAACATTATTTCAAGAAAACAGAAATAAACTCATTAGAGGAATACAAGTTCTCTATATAACGCCATTAAAAGCCCTCAATCGCGATATTTTCCGCCGCTTAATCGAAATGGGGCAAGATCTCGGGCTTGATATACAGATAAGACATGGAGATACAAGTTCTAATGCTAGACGAAAGCAAGCATTAAAACCTCCACATATTCTTATTACAACGCCTGAGACCCTTCAATCGATCTTACCTGCGAAAAGGATGGGGATGCACCTAAAAAATGTAAAAGTCGTTATCGTAGACGAGATCCACGAAATTGTTGAAAGTAAGCGTGCCACTCAGTTAAGTGTTGGACTTGAAAGATTGAGAGATCGTACAGAAAGAGAATTTCAAATTCTCGGACTTTCTGCAACGATCGGTAACCCAGAACGTGTGGCAAGATTCTTGGCTGGAATAGGGAGATCAATTGAGACGGTTAAAACTGACACAGAAAAGAAATTTGAAATTACTATTGAAAATCCATTAGCTACAGATGAAGATCGATCTCTCGCTAAAAAGTTATATACCACTGCCGAAACTGCTGCTAGGATAAATAGGATTGCATATCATATAGAAAACAATAACTCTGTACTTTGTTTCACAAATACTCGTGACCATGCCGAAATGCTTTCTAGCCATTTAAGACTACTTGACCCTGATTTTAATTATGCCATTCATCATGGTTCTTTATCGAGAGACGTGAGAATCCAAGCAGAAGAGGAATTCAAGTCACAAGAACTAAAAGCAATTGTTTGCACATCATCTCTTGAACTCGGTATAGACGTAGGCAGCGTCGATAAAGTCCTTCAGTTAATGAGTCCAAGGCAGGTATCAAAACTAATTCAGCGAGTAGGGAGAGCAGGGCACAAGATCGGTGAGGTTTCAAGGGGCACGATCATTACTATGGACTTTGATGACATTGCAGAGTCTATAGTAATAGTCTCAAAAGCACTGAAAAACGAGCTTGAAGACATTTTAATTCATGAAAACGCACTAGATGTATTATCGCATCAGATTGCTGGAATAGTCATGGATAAGCGGGAAGTAACTATAAATGAGGTAGAGCAGATTATAGGAAGAGCATATCCTTATGCAAATCTTGACAAGGAACTATTAAACAAAACAATTGATCTAATGCTCCAACTAAAACTTATCTGGGAAAATAATGGGATTCTGAAGAGAAGTCGTAAAACTTTGCTATTTTATTATAAGAGAGTTTCTACGATTCCTGATGTTGGTCAGCGTTGGCAAGTTATTGATATAACCACAAATCGACCAATTGGCACTCTTGATAATGAATTCGTTGCAACTAAAGCGAAACTGGGAACTGTTTTCATAGTTAGGGGTAGGCCTTGGAAAATTCTTAATCTTAATGAAAACAAAATTGAAGTTACACCCGCACCAGATCCCACTGGTGCTATTCCTGGATGGGTAGGAGAGTTAATTCCTGTTCCTTATCAAGTCGCACAAGAAGTGGGAGAATTAAGGCATAGATTAGAACAAGCATATCAAAATAATGGGGACACTGACGCCATCTTGGATGAATATCAGCTTTCTTCTAATGTCAAAGAAATCATTTTGAATACAAATATACAACAGATTGAAAGTGATGTTCCAATTCCAACTCATAAGCGAATTGTAATAGAAGCCTTTGGAGACTACATAATTATTCATTGTTGTTTCGGAAGTAAAATCAATGAGACAATAGGGGAACTACTTTCCGCATTGCTTACTACCGAAATGGGTTCCAATGTTGTGATGCGTTCGTCACCATATACAATTCAACTCCAACTGCCAACCCGAATAAATCCTAAAATAATTCCAGAGTTACTTAAAAACCCGGAACATGTGGATCATATCTTGGATCTCTCTCTAAGTCGATCATCTCTGTTTTTATGGAGGTTTAGCCAAGTTGCGCAACGCTTCGGAATTATCGATAAGGGGGCTGAATTCCATTCAACTCTAATTGAAAAAATAGTTCATGCATATAGAGATACTACGGCAGTTATAGAGACATTGAGAGAAATAAAGTTAGAAAAACTTGATATTCCGAACACAAAAAAGATTCTATCCCAAATTTCCAATGGTCTCACTACTATTGACATCGTTCAAAAAGGTTCTATTGAATTTGGATCTCCATTTTCTCTTCTAGCTCTTAGGAATGCAAAGTCAGGTAGTTATGTTAAGTCAGCACGACCTGAAGCAGTATTGATAGAGGCAGTAAAAAACAAGATAAATGAAAAGCGCATTAAACTCGTCTGTATGCACTGTGGACAATGGGAAAGTGTTAGACAGGTTAAATATTTGCCTGATGAAAGATTAAAATGCCCAAAATGCAAAAGTGTTTTTATAGCGGTCGTTTTTTCCAGAAATACAGCCTTGAAGACAGCATTAAGACATCAAAAAGCGAAAATGAAATTGACAATCGAGGATAAGAAAGAAATTAAGCGTGGAGGCAAGAGTTCAGTACTTGTAGAGGCATATGGCAAAAAAGCGATTATTGCACTTGCTAGTAGAGGAATTGGTCCTCAAACAGCATCTCGTATTCTTGCAAGAAAATTTAATTCAGAACATGACTTTTATAAAGCATTATGGAACGCCGAGAAAGAATTCGCACGTACGAGGGCATTCTGGGATGACTTATAGTACCCTAGAGCACCCTAAAGTTAGAAGGATGAAAAGAAAATGCAAAAGGAGACATGGGTCAATAAGATACAATGTTGCGCCCAACTTGCTGCAGCACTAGAACTTAGTGGTTGGCCAAAGCCTGGGAATGTACATAGGACTGCAGATTTCGCAGATACTCGATATGAACACTATTTAGCTGGTGCTGTGGCTATAGGTCCTGCAATTGCAAGAGCAGCATCTCAGGGTGTAAAATTACAGAAAGGAGAGATTCAAACTTCAGATGTAGGCATAGGCAGATGGATTCTTCAGGGCATCCGTGACGTAAAGCAGTGGAATGAACCGAATACAAACCTTGGCATGCTAATACTGATGGTTCCATTAGCAACTGCTGCGGGAACGTTAATTGAAAAAAGAGAATTCGAAATTGAGTTATTAAGAAAACAGTTTAATCATATTGTTCGGGCGACAACTCCTCAAGATGCTCTTGACCTCTACCAAGCAATAGCAACGGTGTCTCCTGGAGGTATGGGGAAAGTTGATGATGAAGCAGACGTTACTGATGAGAATACTTGGAATATATTGAAGGAAAGGGAAATCACACTTTTTAGAACAATGGAAATCTCTCAAGAATGGGATACAATTTCCAAAGAATTTGTTACCGCACTCGAACTTTCTTTGGGAAAAGGATATCCGTTTTTTAGGCAAACATATGTGTCTACAAAGGATGTGAATATAACAACGGTGCATACATTTCTGTTTCTACTTTCAAGCAAACCAGATACACTAATTCAAAGGAAATTAGGCAATGAAGCAGCGATGCAAGTATCCTACAAAGCAAAAGAAGTACTTGAAATGGGAGGGCTTCTGACACAAAAAGGGACCGATGCTCTCCATCACTTCGACAGAAGTTTACGAGACTCTGAGAACAGATATAACCCGGGCACAACAGCTGATCTTATATCGGTTATATTGATGGTCAATTTAATGCAAGGAATGAAGATAATTTAGATATATTCTAAGATGTCATTATGAGTCTCATTTCGTCTAATCGTCTTTTTTGAATGATTTAAGTCACTTCTTAGTAGAAAATTCATTTTATATAAAGTTGGTATTCTTTGTATTCCACCTAAAAAAGTATAAAGTTTATATATCCTCACAAATTGTCTAATATTTTTGAATACGGAATGTTGGTGAACCTCTATGGAACTAAGGAAATTACAGCAAACTGGTGGTGCTGATGGAACGTACCTAATTTCATTACCAAAAGATTGGGTTAATAAAAGTGATTTAAAACGTGGAGATGTACTCTATATCATTGAGCGAGGGGATGGCTCACTAGTTCTATCACCTCAAGCTGAAAGCATTAATAAGTTAACCGAGTCTACAATCCCGCTTGAGCAAAATATTAGACGAAGCATTTTAAGCGCCTATTTATTAGGTTTTGATAAAATCAAAGTAACCTCTAACACCCGACTTACCCCCGAAGAACGAGAAAATGTTAAGAAAATCGTAAGACGATTGGTTGGCGTGGAGATAGTAGAAGAATCGTCCTCTGAAATATTATTACAGGCATTAATCGCACCTACTGGTGTACAAATTGATCAAACATTTAGGAGGATTTATTTACTCGCAAATAAAATGCACAAAGATGCATTAGTCGCGTTCTTTGAGAATGATATCAAACTTGCTCAAAATGTGATCGAGCGAGATGATGAAGTTGATCGCTTTTATTTTTTAGCAGTCAGACAACTTAGAGCAGTAATTCAAAAGCCATCTCTTTCTGAAAGAATGAATGTTAGCCCAGTTGAATGTCTAGACTATCGAGTACTAGCAAAAAGTCTAGAAAGTCTTGCAGATCGTGCTGTTGAAATTGCTGAAAAGGTTTTGTTACTAGAAACCTATGATCGTGGCGAATATAAACAAATCTTCGAACCATTTAAATCATTGAATGAATTTGTTGTTAAGATGCACCAACAAGCATTTAATGCTGTTTTAAACAAAGACCCAATCCTTGCAGATAAAATTCTTGTAATGCGGAAACAATTTTTAAAACAATATGAAAAAGTAGAGACCGTTCTGGTAAAACAAACTCCTAAACAGCCAATAGATTTATTTCTAGATCTAAAAGATATACTTGAAATTGAGGATATTATTAGCGAAATTGCTCTTGATATAGCGGACTTAGTTTCGGAGTGAAATAGGTTCGTAGATGGATTTTGTCGAGGTATCTTTTAAATAAAGAAAAGAATATAACTCTAAGTAAACTATAGAATATCAAGAAATCAGGAGCAACTTGTTAGTATGACTAATCATATTAAATCGAAAGCTACGGAATTTTTGAAAGAGTTTGTTCTTTCGGGATATCAAATTGGTTCGGATGTTCTTGAACTTCTAATGTCAAAAGAGAATCCAGAAAATCTAATTAAAACAATCATTGAAAAAGCTAATGAATTACCTAAGAGTCCTTTAGTAATCACAAAAGAGTTCTTAACCTCCATAGAGCCATCGACTAAAGGGAAGATGCGTTCGATAGGAACAGAAATGTTCAAGAAAGATTTCGAAATCGCGGCACCTGTAATTAAAAGGGATACAATACTCGCAAATGACCAAGAAATAACTTTAATAGATGCTAAGGAAGTTGAAGCAGAAATCGTGATAATAAAAACACCAAACATAATAAAAACTGCTGTAAAAAACCCAATTGAACATTTAGCTAACCTTTTTCATTCAAGATATGTTAAACTTAAAAAACTCCTTCTTAAACGAAGTGATACACAAAATTATGTTCCAATAGCTGAATTACATAGTTCTGACGAATGGGAAGATTTCCATATTATAGGCATGTTAGTTTCAAGACGCGAGACTAAAAAAGGCGGATACTCCTTAGAAATTGATGATCCTACTGGGACACTCCAAGTGATTGTTCCTAGAAATGAGGAAAACTTAGTACACAAAACTGAACGATTATTAGATGATCAAGTTATTTGCATTCATGGCACAACGCGTAACAAAATGTTTCTAGTAAAGGATATACTGCTTCCTGAGATCCCAACAACACATTCATGGAAGGGTGCACCGATTCCTATATGCGCTGCGCTGATTTCTGATTTACATATAGGGTCTATGAAATTTTTAGATAGGGCTTTTGAGCAATTCTTTTCATGGTTAAAGGGGGAAGTGGGTGGTAGAAAGGAGAAAACGCTTGGTCGAAGCGTCAAGTATCTACTCATTGCTGGTGATCTTGTTGAAGGGATAGGGATCTTTCCAAACCAAGAAAAAGAACTATTAATCAAAGATATCTACCAGCAATATAAAGAGGTTAGTAAATTCCTTGAACAAATACCACAACATATCGAAATCATCATAATACCTGGAAACCACGATGCAACCCGTCAAGCATTACCTCAACCACCAATTCCTAAAGAATTTGCAGAGGAATTATACGAAATGCCAAATGTACAAGTTCTTGGAAGTCCTACATACGTTTCTATTCATAATGTAAAAGTCCTACTTGATCATGGCAGATCTCTTGATGATGTAGTTGAAAGCATTCCAACCGTTGCCACTGAATCTCCTGATAAAGCAATGGTAGAATTATTGAAAGCACGACATTTAGCTCCGCGCTGGGGTGGAAAAACTACACTAGCACACGAATCTAATGACTTCTTAGTCATCGAAGATGTACCAGACATATTTCATGCAGGACATACACATACGAACGGAGTCACTATGTATCGAGGTGTAACAGTCGTTAATTCAGGGGCTTTCCAAGCACAAACGAATTATCAAAAGAAATTAAATATCAATCCAACTCCAGGCATAGTCCCTATAATAAATTTACACACAAAAAAGGTAACAGAAATAAATTTTAACTAAACTATGGGCGAAGTAAAGTAGGTACGAAGTCAATTACTTGTTTTAATCTGCCAGTTTTATCTTCTTCGACTAGTACTTTTTTCACCTGTTCTTGAGGGATGCTTAATTGCATTCGTCTGGTGCGCCCATACCTTCCACGGCTTATCTCCTGTGCGGAAATAATTCCATGCATAATAAGTTCATTAACAAAATCACTGATTCGACGTAGGGTTAATCTATCCAAACCTACAATCCCACAAATTTCGGAATATACATCATAAACGTCTCCACTAAAGATTTCCTTTTTACCGTTGACTTCTAACAAATAAATACTATGCAGAACGGTTTTCGATTGGATTGGAAGCGTCTCTAAGAAAGTGTTAATAGTCTTTTGTTCAATATGGTTTCGTGCCTGCTTCACATGATCCTCTGTAACCTTGTTGAGTTTTTGTGTTTCGGCAAGCTCTCCACTAACCTTCAACAAATGTAATGCTCTTCTTGCATCACCATGTTCCCTAGCCCCAATTGCAGCGCAGAGTGTGATAACACCGTAATCATAGACTCCGGGATGAAATGCCATTTTAGCTCGCTGTTCTAGAATAGTTTGTAGTTCCGTAGCTTTATATGGTGCAAAAAATAATTCTTCTTCACTTAAACTGCTTAAAACTCTAGGATCAATTTGGCTCTTAAATCTAAGATCATTAGTAATACCAATTAAACTAACCCGTGCCCGTTCCAAATCTACCTTCATGCGAGTAAGGTCATATAGGACATCATTCCCGCTTTTATTGACAAGTTTGTCTACTTCATCAAGAATGATAATCATTAATTGCTCAGCTGAATCCAAACCGTCTCTAAATCTAGAATAAACTTCATCGGTCGGCAATCCTGTAAAGGGGACTTCAATGTCAATTTTCTTGCATAATTTTCTTAGTATACTATAGTTTGTGCTGAACTGATTACAATTAATATAGGAAGGAATAAGGGGCATATTTGTTCCTCTTCCCTTGGATGCTATTGCCCTTAACACCAACCGAGCTACTGCTGTTTTTCCTGCTCCCGTTTTGCCATAGAGGAAGATGTTAGAGGGTGTACCACCTCTTAATGCTGATATAAGAATAGAAACCATTCTATCAAGATGTTTATCCCTATGTGGGAGTTCATCGGGCACAAAAGAATGGTTTAGCGCTTCTCTGTTTTTAAATATCTGTGGAGCTTCTAAATATTTGTCAATCATCGCATCAACTTTCGGGGACGGTGTATCCAATGTTTTAGCCTCCATATTTTAATGGGCTGACTGAACCTTTATTTCTTGTGGAAATTATGGCATTTCCATTTTAAAAGCGATAGCTGTCATCATGGTATTACCATTTAAAAAGACACAAGAAGTATCTGATGGTGCAATATGAGTGCGTAGTGTCAGGTTTTGTTTTTTAGGTTATTTAAAAGTTACTGAGGTAAAATTTTAAAGCCGATAAAAAAACTGAAGAATCATTATGGGATTTTAAATGGCTGGAGAACAAAATTATCAAACGGTAGTTTCGTATATTTTTTGAACGAATGAAGTTTGCTCGAAAATGGTTTAAATGTTTCCCTAATAATCTAGTATTTATGCTATGAAAAATATGTCAATTATCTTCTAAATGAGTTGCTACAAATGAAATCGATTTTAATAAGTTATGATATGAGAAAAGGAATGAAGCAGAATCCACGGAGAATCCAATTTACTAAGGGGTTATATGGGTATTTTTATGAATGGGAGACCAAAAGTGGGAGAATGCGTAAACGAAAAACAGGGATCTTAGATTCCCTAAAATGGTATGACAAAGTGGGAGAAAGTACAATTCTTCTAGAAAATATACAAGAGAAAGATTTTGAAAAGTTAATGGCATATTTCCAGAGTTATTCAGATGTTATTTATGCAAGAGCGTTTAAAATCGCTCAAGAAGTGCCCCTTTATGATACCAAAGTCGACCTATGACAAATGGTAATATTTCAGTAAGACACTAAACGATAATAGACGTTTGGACGACCTCGTTTACGTTTACTCGACGAAAACTTTTCCACTCTGTCTTGCATGATTAGTTTTACTAAAGTATCATAGAGAGTGGTTCTTGGTATACCTGTAGCAACTGAAAGTTCACCCCGAGTCATCGGCCCATCTTGTAATATTTTCAATAGATATTCTTCAAGAGAAATTGATGGACTAACTATTCCTCCACCCAAATATTCGAAATCACCTTCTGTTTCTTGACTCAAACCACGTTTTTTGTTTAGTGGAACTTGTGTCAACATTAGCAACCTCCTAAGTTAAACTGTATCTGTTTTTAATTGTTAATTTGAATTATCTGATTCAGAGATATAAGCATTTGGATAGATTTCTACTGAATAATGCGCGCACTGTGGTTTTTGAGAAAAGTAAAGCTCAGTTTTGTAAAAAAAGGATTATGGAATGTTCTAATAGAAATTAATTACATTAAAATATCTATTTTAGACAGAACACTAAGGAGATAAGAAAGAAGAAAGAGTCAGTTTTTTTGTTATTTATAAACCAGTGACCCTTTGATTTCGAGTCGACATATCTATTGGAACACATGTTCTAATATTTGAACTTTGCTAAAAAATTATGGCGTAGCTCTATTCTGCAACATCGCAAATAGTTCAAGTAATTTATGAGTAAATATTTAGTTGTTTCCCTTACATCAATTTTTTAGCTTGTTTGCCGACTGAAATGATTTAATAAATTTTGTCGGAAAGGAGAAAGACAAAATTTCCACTTAGTTTTCCCCTCAGACCCCATTTTTTCTCGTCGAAGCATGATTAGATTAGATTATAGATTATTTAGAACATATGTTCAAATATATACCATACTGGAGTACATAGTTTAAATTAAAAGCAAAAAGAAAATAGTAAATCTATAAGAATAAAACCATTAATCAAAATCATAATACTATTGCTTCATGTTTTTAATCGATGTACTTGCATTTGAGGATTTGCTCTGAAATAACTAATAAACCATTCACTAGATCGATAGTTTTTATGTTTCTTACTTGAATCAACATTCATCAGATCCCTTATTTTAGTGATCTCTAAAAAGCCATTCTTTGTTCTATGTTTCCTGGTATTGAATATCTCAAGTGCTTCACACCATAATTCGAAATCCTTTCTTTTTTTTGTAAATAGTTTATCCTTAAAGAAATCAGAGAGAAAAATACAATCCTCTAAATTGTAAACGGCGTATTGTGCAACCTTTGAAGAAATACTCACATTACCAACACCTAACACTCTATTAATTTCCTCTAATGCATGGACGTCATCACTATGCAACCTAATCTTAAAACAGAGATATAGAATGAAATCTTTAGGGGTATATGTATGATAATTTCGTCTTTTTTGAATACATATAGAGAAACACCCTTCCCCATCAACAAAGCCAGCTATCCAGTCATTTGATATCATCATCTTCATCATTTTCACACTAAAATCTTATTTCTATGAACAGGATATATTTAAGGAAGTAATGATTTCTTAGGAAATCATGAAGTCTTCAATAGTTCCAAAGCGATATCCCGATTCAAAATAACTTTCAATATAACAAAATATAATCGGACACACCCCTCAAGCAAAATGAATTGTGCTTATAACTCCAATAAAATCTGTTTTATATTCCTTTAGGAATTCGATAAGAACTAAAGGGGTTCGTTAGTTTAAGATTTCATCGTATCCGATATAATTAACGGAGATGCTAATAAAACGACAAAAAATATTAAATTATTTTGTCAGAAAATCTAGAATTTCATCGGAAAACTAAACGACAAAAATTAGAGGTTCAAGGTTCAGATAAAAGTAGGATTTCGTCGGAGAAAGACTCTCTTAATCTCTCCTTATCAACTCTATATTCGTACATTTTTCCAATACGTCTTCTTTCAAGGATTTCATGTTTTGAAAGTCTTAAAAGATTTGTTGAAATAGTTTGCTGTTTAATTTCTTCTTTAAATACCCGCTCATATTCTTCTTTAATCTCAGTGGATGTATGCCAGCCAATCACTAATTCATTTAAAATCATTTTAATTTTATCGACTACTGTAAGATTAGAAAACTGCGTAACATTTTCTTGAGTCTTCGATTTTGCCACTTTAGAGCTATCTCGATATTTATCTAAAATTTCTTTAAAACTAGAGTTTTCGATTTGCTCAATTAATTTTTTTATTCCATTTGCGGTTTTGTCTTCAAGTGTCATCAAAGGCTTTCCAGTTACTGGATCATTGAAAGTGACTTTAGGCAATTTGATACCTCTTGATACTAACATGTGAATATGTAAACATCGTCAATAAAAGTTAGTTTATTATGTGGGTAATACCATAATGGGTTAAGAGTCTTGATTTCGTACTTTTGACGTATCTCCTTTGTTTTTTAGGATGTTTCACACAGTTGCTGTTTTCACCAACTTAACATGTTAAGATAACTGATATTAAGTTCTTTTAAACTGATTATTTGTACTATTACTTAACCTATAATATAGAACTCATTATGTTAAATTGATTGTTTTATATAATTTCCTGGTAATCTCTCCCCCTGCAGCTTTTCCGATGGAAATGAATGAAGTTTTTTTCGCATCTTGTTAACTTGTGAATTTTCTAGGTTGGCGCGCATTCCTCTTCATCAATGGAGAAAACGTCTATTTCACTCCAATATTTTACTATTCATACGCGCTCGCACTAACATAATGAATGAGGTTAATTTCTTATGGACATAATATTGTGAAGAAAAATCTTAACTTGTATTCATTTTGAGTTAAAGAGAAGATTTCAAAAAAGTCATGCGCTTTAAATTATATTTTTTGCTAGCACCATCAATCATTGTGTAGGTCCGACTGGTGGCCATTTAAAATAATAACTAATCAAATCAATCTTAGTAATAATTCCTATAATATTTCCTTCCTGTTCAACTACTACTGCAGGTTTTCCTTCTTTAATCAATTCGTAGACTTCTTCCACGTTCGCCTTTGGATCAACGGAAGGTAATTTATCCAACATCACTTCTTTTACTTTTTTATTAAGAGCCTTTGGGGATTCTATTATTGCACTTACAATTTCTGTCTCCAGAATCGCTCCAATTTGATTGCCTTTTTCAATTACCGGGAGTTGAGATACTCCATTTTCCCTCATAAGATCAGCTGCATGTGCAAGGAGATCTTCTGGTCCAATTGAAACAATTGTTTGACACATGACATCCTCAGCAGTTGTGTATCGTTGTTCCTTTGTAGTTGCTTCTAATGCCTCTAAGATCCTTTTTAAGGTTGAAAGCCTCGGATCAACAGATCCGGATTCTATCCGCGCAATTAGTGATTGAGATACATTTGCACGTTGAGCAAGATCTGTTTGTGTAAGATTGAGTCGCTTACGCATTCGGCGAATGTCTTTTGGTGATGGCAAGTGCATCAATTATCTTACTCCGTCAAATGCATCATTTAAAATTTAGAAAAGAAATGCTCCCTTACTATTCTCTTACGTGATCTATCTATATTAGTTTTTCTAGGTTATTATACTTGTGTTTTTGATATACTCGTTATTCAGACCTATAGATGATAAATCACCAAAAAACTAGCAGAAAATATATATATGCTTCACTTTTCTCCCTTTAAATGATGTTTTCCTTAGTGAACTACTACCTAACAATTCTTTGTGGAATATGGTTATATAACTAAACATTATCAGAGAAAAAGTAGAATGATTTTTAGGAGGATACAAGAAATATTGATGATTTAAGGTGATAACTATGACCTTGTTTATGGCAGTGTGTGATATTGAAGCTGGTTCTGATAAGCTGGCTTATGAACGTTTATTAGAAAACTTAGATAGAACGGAATCTGTAATGCCACTATTTATCGGACAAATTTTTGAAACAGCGGATCTTGAAATAATGATTCAGGCAAAAGATGTAGAATCTCTAAATGACTTCATTTTAAAGAGAATACGTAGTATTAAAGAGATACGCGAGATTATGGTCTATCCAATTACTTCTTTTAAAGGGTTAGCTCAATTCAGTCTTGCAGACTTCCAAAGCTCATATTCGGGACAAGATACAACTGTTGAATTCCCCCTTTTCACGGTCAAACTTGATATCGAACCCACAAAAGATATTGATGTCTATCAAGAACTGTCTAAAATTACAATGAGCGACACGGTCTTACCTGCATTCCTAGGTTACACTTTTCAACAAGCAGACTTTGATATTGGATTTTATTTCTTTGCTATGGGTGTACAAAGTGCATGGGACTTCATAATGGAATTAAGAGAGATAGATGGTATATGGGATACTGATATCGGAGTAGTAACTCATATTAAATCACTAGTATCCGCTAAAGACATGAGTCAAGTATTGAGTCAATAACTTCACTACACCTATTTTTTTAAAGAGTTAAAAAGAACTCTTTAGGTTATTAAATAGGGCGGTGGTCAAGCCAGGATAAGACGTCGGTCTCCGGAACCGAAGTTATAGCCTATAAGGTGATTATAAGCGGAAAAGAGAACCTCTAAATTGGTTCTCAGTCGACTCTCGGGTTCAAATCTTGCTTAGGACTACTAAGAAAGGGAAAATCCCGACCGCCCTGCCATTGTACGTTCCAAACAAACGTGAATAGATATTTTTGGCACATTGAGATACTTTTCGAGAAAGATATTGCAAAAACGTAATCTTTAAATCTAGTTAGCTTGTTTATACGCTGGTTTACTTTAGACTTCTTGAATTAAATTTGAAAATTCAATAAAGATATTTTGGGTTGAAGTTTTTGCAGACAGATGTTGTAATAATTGGTGCTGGCCCTGCTGGAATGTTTGCAGCATTGGAATTAGCAGAGAAAAGCAATCTCAAAATAGTCATAATAGATATGGGGCGTGACATTAATGAAAGAAGATGTCCTGCTACTACTATAACAGGCGTTTGTGAGAAATGTAATCCTTGTTCTCAAATGAGTGGTGTAGGAGGTGCAGGTACACTTTCTAGTGGTCTTCTTAATCTGCGACCAGATATTGGTGGGAACCTTGAGGAGTTAACTAATAGTTCTGAATTGAGTTGGGATTTGGTACGGCATGTTGATGATGCATTTGTTAGATATGGCGCTCCTCAAAATGTTTATACTGCAGATGATGAACAAGTAAGAGATCTTGCCCGAAAAGCAGCTGCGTCAGGAATTCGTTTTGTTCCTATACCTCAAAGACATATGGGGACCGATAATACTCCACGTGTTATTGCTAATTTTAAGGAGGATTTGATGAAGAAAGGAGTCAAATTACTGATTAAAAGAAAGGTAACTCAACTTGAACAGGGAAAACTAAAGTTAGAAGACGGATCCGATATCTCATGCAACTATATATTGGCTGCTCCAGGAAGAATCGGCGCCGCTTGGCTGGCAGAACAGGTCAGAAAACTGAACATCCCGATAAAACACGGACCAATTGATATTGGTGTCCGTGTCGAAGTGCCTGCAATTGTCATGGATCCGGTGATTGAAGTAAACTATGATCCAAAGTTTCATATTTATTCAAAAACGTATGATGATTTCGTAAGGACGTTTTGTACAAATGCTAGAGGATTTGTCGTTCAGGAAGTTTATGATTCTACAATAGGTGTCAATGGGCATGCAATGCTTTCTAAGAAAAGTGAAAATACAAACTTTGCGTTTTTGGTTCGAGTCAACTTAACCGAACCTATAGAAGATACCACCGCATACGGACAGAGTCTTGCGGCAATTACAACAACATTAGGAGGAGGAAAACCGCTTTTACAAAGGCTAGGAGATTTAAAACAATGGCGAAGAAGCACCTGGGGGAGGATAAGACGTAGTAATGTAAAACCAACTTTATTGCATGTTACGCCAGGAGATATAGCTATGGCTTTTCCTCATCGAATAGTAACTGATATTTTAGAAGGCCTAGACAAACTAGATAATGTTGTACCGGGAGTTGCTAGCAGTTCTACCCTTCTTTATGCACCTGAAATAAAATTTTATGCAAACATGATTCAAGTGGATCAAAAACTTGAAACACCAGTTTCAAATCTTTTTGTAGCAGGTGATGGGGCTGGATTATCTGGAGGTATTGTCACTGCTGCTGCTACAGGTATAATTGCAGCTCGTGGAATACTAAATAAGGAAGGAATAGAGGCAAAAATATCTTCTTAAGTCAAATCTTCGATAGATATCTTCTACAATTAATAGAAAAGATCTCCTTCACTGGCATCTACATCAAGGATACGATTTATTCCATTAATTTCGCGTATAATTTTTGTAACTGCTTGTGGAACCAATTCTTCCCAGTTTTCGCCTTCGAGGATTCTTCTGCGTACTTCGGTTGCTGTATATGATTTCCGATTAAAAAAAGGGATTGTTGCCAATCTAGTAGATCCTCCATATTCCTTTGTAAGTCGAGCTACTAGAGAATTATTAGAATAAACAACCTCTAAATGTGTACATAATGTTCGCACATGTGATAGCCATACGGCATTTCGATCTATATCTGGTATCGATACAATGTAAAATCTATCATGAGGTATTCCTGCTTCAAGTAAAGCGCTTTGTATCATATAATGACGTTCTCCTGCTGTAAAAGGATTCTTAATCTCGTGACTGTCTTGAATTGATCCTATTGCGATGATAAGTTCGTCTACATTTTCTAAGACATATTTTATGGCTTGAAGATGTCCGTTATGAAAAGGTTGAAATCTTCCAATATACAAACCGCGTAGAGTGTTCTCCATGATCCAACCTCTGTTCTGCAAATTGTTATCTTATCCATGATGCTTTTCTTTGTTAACTAATGTCTAACATTTTTTTTCATTTTTAAAATTTGTAATTCTATGAATCGTCGCCTATTTAGATCTTGTAGGTTTAAAAGCATACGTCTTGTATCTTTGGAATTTCAAGAACCTTTTATCTATTGTAATAAAAGCAAATTTTTACCTTATACATTCATTGTTTTTGGTTGAGAATTCAAGGAATAATTTGTTTTGATATTTTATAATTTCTCTTATAATTTATCCAAAAAAACAAAGAATCGTCTATTTATTTTTTGCTTAGTGAACTACCTCACGCTGAAGCGATGAGGCTTCCTGCTTCGCAGACCGAACTTGCTTTCACATAGGGATTACCGTTTAAGTATTCCAGCGATGCCAAAGTAGAGGATTCAGTCTCCACAGGCTTAACATCCCTACGTCCCGTAGGTACAAGTTGTTTTAATCCTTCGTTATCTAGGTTAACACTTGCATTATGATCTCTGTCCATCACTAACCCACAGACTGGACAGGTATAGATTCGTTCATCCAATCCGATGTCACGGATATTTCCACAGCGCGAACAGGTTTTGGTGGAGGGGAAAAACCTATCGACTTTGATCGGAGTATGCACCTTTACTTCAAGTGTGCGTATGATCCCTCCGATAGCGGTGGATACGATTTTTCTGCCCCATAAGCGTTGCCACGCCTTGATGTTCCCATCCTGATAACACACTATCCCATAAGTAGTGTGTAGATAATGGACTAGTTTGTTCTTGACGTCTTTCTTGATATTGTTAACCTTAGCATAGGCTTTTTCCAGTTTACACTTGGTTTTATACCAATTCTTGCTGCGAAATTGACAGCGACTTAATTTCTGGTGCAATTTTCTTAATTTGTTGCTAATAGGGATTACATACTGGATGGCAATGCCGTCTGAAAGCGTTAACTGTGTTTTAACTCCGAAATCTATGCCTACCGTTTTCGAAGGGGGTGTTGTGTGTTCCCGCGTCTGGTAGGTGGTGATTGTTACGAAGTAGTCGCCATGCCGCTGGATTAAGGTCGCATTTACCAGTTCACTGCCGCGAGGAATTTGAGTTAAGCCATTGACACGTAGTTGTTGTGAGATACCTTGTATCCTGATGTATTTGTCATTCAGTATGCGGTAGGTATTTCCGGATTGTTTCAAGGGGATTGAATTAACATAACTCTTGAATGTGAGTCTGCCAATTTTGCGTCCGTTAGCTTTTAAGCGTGTCAATCCCTTGATATTGTCCATAGTTCGCTTAATGAGACTCTGTTTCATGTGTGAGGAGAGATGACGTAGTTCGCGGAGTTCAAAATTATCCTTGACTTTGACAGGCACTTCAGAGAGTTTATAATCCGTATCAAACACGTTATGCTGCGAGAGAATATAGTTATACAACCATTTGGCTTCCAGAAATAAGCGCTTCAAATGTTCTTTGGTGTGATGGTTAAGATGGGAGCTGTCGATTTTTAGCTCAAACACCCTACAGGTTTGACGTTTTCGTCTTTCTTTAGTAGCTTTCAAGGTGGCTTTGATCGTCTCGTTTTTTGTTGTTGATATCGACAATACCGTAATCAATTGTTGCATTGTGTGATCCCTTGTTAATCAGTTCAGAAGAGTCTTAATGAGCTAACTAATCGCTATACATCTTTTCTAATTACTTGTGATTAATAAACTCCGCTATTGTTCAAATAACTTTAGAGAGACCCTTCAATGCACGTGATGCAAGTGAACACAAACTACAGCAATTCATCACCACGCTAAAGCTGTAGTGCTTTTTTGCTTAGATTCAGTAATTTTTGTTGATTTAAGCTAAAAATCGTGGAGGTTTTATTGAGATTCATTAGAAAGATATTGGTTTAAAATGAATCAGAATAATATTGAGCAATTGCTTTGGTCTATTTTCATCCGCTTTTCAAATTTACTATTTATAATCCTTCTCTGTTTCGGTATCTCCATTTATTATGTGTTAAAGCATTCAAGGTTTTCAGAAGGCTCTTACAAGGAGAAGTTTGAGGCCATCGTCATATGTACATTAATCTTTACTATTTGTTCAAGTTTAATACTTTATTTCATAAAATACAGCTTACTCCAAAGTGTATTGTTAACATCAATTTCTATACCATTTAATACTAGCAACAGTTTAATAAGCAACTCATTTCTTTTGTTTTTCACCAGTCTGATTCTTTCAAGTAGCTGTGTCACATATATCTTTTCAGAATTTGAATTTCATTCTCTGGGTTCAGATTATATTGTTTTTCGTCGTAGAGTTCCTTTGCCTCATTTTTTACATAAAGTTGAACATTTTTTCAGTTTTGTATCATTGTTTCTTTTTAGGGATAGATATCTTGTAATAAAAGCATTAGAAATCACCCATATTCCAAGAGAAATCATTCGTCGTGAGCAACGCCCTATAATTTTACAGGAAAATTTTCAAAGCACTGGAATACGGAAATATGAATACGAAGATATTGCAGCGTATTTAAGGAAATGCCACCAAGGCACACAAGAAATTTTTATAGATGAAAATGGCACTGTAAAAGTGCGACGTTATGTCTTTGGTACACATCGAAGATTAAACAAAGCAATTGAGGCTGCTCAAACTGCTCTTTTTCGTATGAAAGGAGGACTCGAATCTCTTTCTTTTGAAATTGATGATAATACAATTTCTGAGGAAGGCTTGAGAAAAATAACTTTACTTCCAGAAATTGAAGGATACGGAAGTGAAAAGTCATTACTGAAAGTTAAACGAAATTTTTTGGAGGGTTCTTCCTATAACCAAAGATATGCTTCAATTATTCATATTGAAGGTCTTCCTGAGCATAAAGCCTATGGAGAATTGACACAACATGATCGATTTATCCGGCACTGCCTTAGCCTTCAAATCGAGGTTACTTTTGTGATGAATTTCAAGGATACAAAAATTAGAAAAGGAAAATTAGAAGAAATTGCAAAAGAAGATGAGAATGGAGCCCTTAGTAATAATCTTGTTAGACATGCTCTTCTGGAAGATCAAAAAAGACAGGAAGCATCGGATTATGCCGCAGGATTAAGGTCTGGTTTAACAAAGGTGTGTGCATATGTTTTGATCACAACTCCAGATGAAGAGTTATGTAAACGAGCAGTTCTGGACATAGAGAATTCTCTTAATACAATATATTCGGGAACTCACTATTGTGTTACAACATCTACACTAAAAGGGCGAAAACTTAAAAGAGCGTATAAAAAAACTGGACTACGGATTTCTATTGGAAAAGAAACAGAGATGAGTGTATTTCGCCTTTCACCCTTTACACATCTTCCTGAAAAGCCTATCTTAGGGATCGAAAGTGAGTATACTCCAGAATTCGAGATTCCTCTTGAAACAATCAATGTAAAGGAAGGAATTGAAATCGGAAGAGTTGTTCGTGGAGAAAAATTATTGCAACCTCTTTTACTTAAAACTGAGGACTTAAGACGGAGTATGACAGTTCTTGGTTTAATAGGAAGTGGTAAAACCTGCCTTACAAAGAATTTGGTATTGGAACTCTCACAAAAAGCGCCAAATGTTAATTGGATTGTGTTTGATTACAAGTCAGAATATAGGCAATTGCTTTCTAAACTAGAAACTAATTTACATAATGAAATGTTAGTTTTTGCACCTGGTTCTGAGTTTGCACCATTGAAAATCAATCTCTTTGATCCATGTGGTTTTCCACCGGAAGAACATGCTGATAGAGTTTTCTCACTTATACGAGAGGTATATTCAACCATGTTCCAACAAGATATTGATCTTTCAGTACAGATGGAGCGTGTACTCAAAGATGTTCTTGATGAATATATTGCAGATCCAACGGCACGAGTGAAAGGATTCAAAGGCTTTTTCAAAGCCCTTGAAAACTATGGCATAACGCAGAAAGACAAATTTTCATTCCTAGATAAGACCATTACTGCATTATACAATAGACTGGAGAAATTCATTCGAGGGGCTTTAAAAGAAATTTTTGATGTGGATAGGTCGAACATCGTTTTTGATGATCTTCTTCGAAAGAATGTGATCGTAGATCTGGGATATATGCAGTTTCGGCGAGTACCAAAAGATGATATCCGATTTCTGATGAACTTTTTGGTTAGATTATATGGAGATTATGCCATCAAACGAGGGCTTCAACAAACTCTACGAAATCTGATTATTGTAGAAGAATGCCAGTTTCTTGTTCCCGAATTGTACAGAAAAAAGACAAGCATTGATGCAACACCGACCGAAGACTTGAGTATACTTTTGCGCGCGTATGGGATAGGATTTGTCTTCGTAGGGACACGGCCTCTTTTTGCGGAAAACAGTCTTGCTAATAGTTATACAATAGTTGCATTTCAATTAACAAAAGATGCTGAAATTCTTCAAAAGTATATGAATTTAGATGAGATGCAGGTAGACTATATGAAGAGGATGCAGCGGCAGGAATGTTTAGTCTTTTCACCGACGTTAAAATATCCTACACGTGTACGTGCAAACAATTTCGAGGAGAACGACGTTATTGAGGACAATAATCGGGCATCTATCACTTTGAAGTATTCGAATTCATCTGAAATAGCAACCTCAGATATAATTGAACATATTAATGATCTTGCAAAAACGGTAAAACTAATTTTCTGCGAAAAATGCCCTTTGGAAGGAGCAGTTGAGTATTGCAAAAATTTTAGAAACAGTGCATGGGAGATTAAGACAAAAACAGATGCGGATCAGTTTCTCTCTAGATATTATGAAAATGAATCTAACCCCGAACGTCTTCTAGATGATTTCAAAGAATTTGATGTTCATTCTCGAATCAAATATTGTCTTTTACGATATTATTTCAGTGATTATAAAGTACTATCAGAACTTAACCAGACTGAGGAATTTTATCAAAGGATAGCAAGGACACTTAAAACAGAAATTTTAAAGAAGGATACATCATTCGTCAACTTTCAATCAGAAGAACAAACGATTCCCTCTTTTTTTAATAACGAAATTAATATCCCCCAGAGAACAATGTCTAATGTTATTCACAAAATACAAAGACCAGATTCATTAAATATTTCTACTGCATCCCCTAACCTCTATGAGATACTCCAAACGGATTGTTTAAGTGATAAACTACCCTTCGAGCATTGTGAACTTTGCCGGTCTCAATGTATTTACAGAGAGTATCTTGGACGCGTTATCCTGAGCAATTTTTTCAATTTTGATGCGTTTATAGGTTTTGCTGAGGATAATATGCAAGAGGCTCTTGCATATAGCATTCAGACAGCTGAAAACTATTTTCAAAAAAACAAAATCATTAAAGAAACAAACAAACAACAGTCTTACGATTTTGGTTTTTGTCTCTTTTGTGCTGGGATGTATGGCTATGCAAAAAGAAAAGGTATGGATAAAAGAACTTTACAAGAATTCGTGTTGAACCGTGCACATGAATCTTTGGTGATATTGCGCGATACACCCATAATTAACGGTCTTTAATTGACAATGTTTATGATTTTCTGATTTATTTTTCATTAATCTATCAAAAGTATAAAAAAACTTCATAAATATCATTTAGACTGAATTTTAAATAGTATTTAATAATACAATGTTTAGCGACAAGGATATGTTAGGTATCAGACCTCCTTGGAGGTGATTTTAATTCACAGTCATATGGTTGATGTTGGTAGAAAATCGGAAGTTTATCGAGAGGCTTTAGCAGAGGGAGAACTTATTTTAAGTCCTGAAACGATTCAGTTGATAAAGGATGGAAAAGTGGACAAAGGAGATGTATTTAGTGTTTCTGAGATTGCAGCAATAATATCTGCAAAGAAAACACCAGAACTAATCCCATTTTGTCATCCCATCCCAATAACAAATGTATCGGTTGAATATGAAGTAGGTGCCAGCAGCATAACAGCGAGAGGACGTGTTAAGAGTATAGGGCGTACGGGGGTTGAGATGGAGGCACTTATGGCTACTGCAACGGCGTTATTGAATATTTGGGAGATGGTGAAAAAATATGAAAAGGATGATGACGGGCAGTATCCCCTCACACGAGTGAAAGATATTCGTGTTGTAAGAAAGATAAAGAGGGAGATGGCTGTTGAATGACTGGACAACCACCAACGGCATCTCTCCATAAGAAAGATATGCCTATACAATTAAGAATTTGTGTAATAGTAGTAAGTGATTCAAGGTATGATCAATTTACAGCATCTGGCGAAACTGATGATGTTTCTGGAAATCTAATAAAAATGTTAGCAGAGGAATATAAGCACTCTGTAGTGAAAATAGTATATGTTCCTGACGAAATCAGTTATATCAAAGACATTCTAAAACAATATGGAAATAAAGATGATGTAGATTTGCTGATTTTTTCTGGCGGAACTGGTCTTACAACTCGAGATGTAACTATTGAGGCGATTTCCCCTCTACTAAAAAAAACGCTGCCTGGTTTTGGTGAACTATTTCGAAAACTCAGTTTCGATGAGATCGGGTCTGCAGCCATATTGAGCCGAGCATTAGCTGGAGTATTTATGAATAAGGTGATTTTTTGTCTTCCTGGTTCTCCAAATGCAGTAAAAATAGCCATGCAAAGATTAATACTCCCTGAAGCAGGACATATTCTTAAACATGTACGTGATCACTAAAGCCTTTAGTATGCGCCTTTTTATTAGTTACAAATGGGTATTCTATTTCAGCTATTTTCATTAGCTGTCTCCAACTAAGAATTCTGTCAATTCTTGTAAAGAGATTTTAATACCTTTCGTACAATGCCTTAATAATAGGTTCTTTACGACATTGATTAAAGCACGTCTTCCTCTTACTTTAACAAAATGTTCAGAAAATTCTTTCGGCAAACAGAATTTGTCAAGTTCTGCTTTTTCTTGGTGTAGTTTTACTAATATTATTTCGACGGCAACCTTATTTTCTTTGATCCCTTGGCATATAACAGTAACTTGCATCGTCTCTAGAGCGTTGAGAAATGTAGCCAAAGTGAGAGATGATAAAAATGTACTTCTAAATAGTGAAATGAAATTTTCTGGTGAACTGAGTACTTGGATGTAGTCTTTATGTTTTCTTGAGATTCTAAGTGAGGTGCCGTGAGTAATTCCCAAAGGAAGTATCCAACTATCTTCAAGAGCGGTTTCTCGCACGATCGAGACTGAAATTCCTGCCATAGACAGGGCAGCTGCTAAGCGTTCCACGAAATTCCTTTGATTAGGGGGCAAAACTAATGTGAGATTTAAATCGTATTTCGATTGCGTTTTGCTTATATTAATGGAGAATGTTGTATCTTTGTTCAACTCAATATGAGAAATGAACACATCGAGGAAATGGGCTATGTTAAGGTTTTCCAGGTTTACCTGAAGAAAAAACATTGATTTTTTCAAAGCACGTAACTTCAATTCAATCTCGTTGAACTCTCTTTGTTGAAAGTCGGCAAAAGGCGTCGTGTTAAATCCAATCATACTAGTTATTTTCTGCTTTTTTTTCACTTTTTTTGGTAAGGGGCGCTTTAGAGTCAACTTTCTAGGTGTATTTTTCAAAACAGCTTTCAAATTTGGTGATGTTTCTTTAAGATGAGTGATTTCTTCTTCAAGGCGATGAGGTTCAGCGTGTGATTTCTTTAATAATTCATTAGCAAGTTTAAGGGCAGCGGTTTTCGAGACCCAGCGATCGATACAAATTAGCATGGCATCAGTAATATCGGTAACATCTATTTTATGTGTTTGTTGTGCAATAATAATCCGTTCACCATTTTTTTCAAGGAAATCCATTTCTGTTCCTGCAATTCCTATATAAAATTGCGTGAGATATTCTAGATTATCTAAAGCTTCTATAATAGGCACATTATGGTCATATAATCCCTTAAAAGCAATATATGGTCCCATAGTAAGATCAAATTTAAGTAAAACAATGGCGGTGATGCCACAATCTCTTATAAATTCATATGTTTCATAATCGAGAGATCTTCCCTTTTCTATTACCTTCACACACGTCGCCTCATTGTTAGAAATTGCTTTACTAAATTCATGCTAAAAAGTCAAATAACGGTTTATTCCTCGATAAAACGAATTATAATTACTATTTAAACACCACATATTTCTCTAAAAAGATAAATTACCGACTAATTCGATTTTTTTGCATAATGATATAACTCGCCAAAAGAAAACAGTTTAAAGTATATATGATTGTAGAATGGTTGTTAAAAAACCAGTTTAAATAAAAAACATCTTTTCATTGATTTTCATATACTAAGAAATTTGTACATTTTATTAAGGATCACTTTTCTTCACTAGTTTTTTTAAACTTCATTAGTTCTGCGAGCAGTTTTTCCTGTTGAACAGCCGTAGCAGCATCACCTCGTGTTTTTTCAACGAGACTTCTAGCAATATCTGTTTTTCTTCTTAAACCGGGTATAATCGCCTTTGGATAGTCAAAAAACATTAATTCTGAGTATATTTTTTCCATTAAAGAAAGCATGCGTTGCATTTCTTCAATTTTATTAAATCTTAATGCATCTAAAGCAAATCTTCGTAACTCCCCGATTACATCACCTAGTCCAAGTAAATAGGGCACATATGGTACTTGAAGTTCGTCTGGTGAAGTAAAATCATTTTTTTGTATCAAGTTCAATAATACATTCGACTCAACATACTCTTGAAAGGCAATAGTTAGATATGAGTTTAAAAAATCGGGTGCATTTGTTGCCAGCATTTTTAATTCTTCTAATTTTTCCATTGCAGAGTTATTCTTATCAATGGCTTTGTTGTAGTTGCGTGTGTGAACCGCCCGAATAGATTCTCCACATAGTCTTACTGTCGCTCTTGAGAGTTTAATGGCTTTCTCACGGTATTTGTCTAGTTCATCTAATCGCGCTCTTATCTTTTCAATTATTTTTTCTAGATTCAAAAACTCTTCACCCCTTTAAAATACTGATAATGTTTACGTGCAGGAGGTATTTTTAGTTTTATCTAAAAATTATGTGCGTTGCAAAACTACTCAGTTTTAAAAAGAACCATAAATAATAAAGATAATTTGCACCTTCGGAAGTGTTAGAAAAATCTTAAAAAATACTCAACTCTTCCTTTCGCTAGGTTATTTCAGAGCAAATATTGATGATATTTATCCTAAATTTAGTACCTTCTCAGAAATTTCAGAATGAATATTTTTTGGTGAAACATATGGGTTATGATTGTATTGTTGTTGGTGCAGGGACAGGAGGCACTACAGCCGCAAGAACACTGGCATTGAAGGGCTATAAAGTTTTAATAATTGATAGAAAGAAGAAAGAGGTCGTAGGAGACAAAGTTTGCGGAGATGCTATCGGGAAACATTATTTTGATACTTTAAACAAACTAATAGGATTACGTTACCCTACAAAAGATGAATGCGAGGCAAATATAGATGGAATTGATGTGATTTCCCCAGATAAAGAGACTATATTAAAAATTCAGGGAGAAGGCATCAAAGGCTATATGATAAATCGTCTTAAATTCGGTCAGAGGTTACTGAATGCTACAATAGACACGGGAGTGGAATTCTTAGATAACACCTCCGTTATATCACCTGTTTATGAAGGAGAATACGTTGCTGGTGTACTAACACGCTCGTTAGAAAGTGGAGAAAAAAAAGAAATTCGAGGAAAGGTGATAATTGATGCAAGTGGAGTTAATGCAGTAATTCGTAGAAAATTACGCAACAGTAGCGTAGAACGAACTGTTCAAAATGAAGATGTAATTGTTTGTTTTAGAGAAATAAGAGATCTTAATCACGAGATTGAAGATCCGAACTTCTGTAAAATTTATTTGACACAAAGTATATCACCTGGAGGATATGTATGGGTGTTTCCAGAAAGTATAACAAGGGTTAACGTAGGCTTAGGGGTACAGAATATACCAAATAACCCACATCCTCGAAAACAACTTTATGCATATGTATTACAGGACGCTCTTTTTGAAGAATCCACAATAGTGCATAAAGGTGGCGGTTTCGTCCCAACAAGACGACCTATTTGGTCTCAGGTGACAAATGGTTTGTTAATAGTGGGTGATGCTGCATGTCAGGTTAATCCAATCCATGGAGGCGGGATCGGTCCTTCAATGATGGGTGGATACTTAGCAGCCACTAACGTGGATCGTGCTCTTGAGAAAGGCGATCTATCAGAAAGAGGTCTTTGGGAGTATAATATAGATTATATGAAAGAATATGGTGCGAAACAAGCTGGACTAGACATCTTTCGTCTATTTTTACAACACACTCCTGATGATGAATTGAACTATGGGATGAAACATCGCTTGTTAAAAGAGGAAGACATTTTGAGTGCCAGTTTAGGAGAAGATCTGGTGTTAAACCTTACCGAAAAGGTGAAACGTCTCTTTAGTGGCATTGGAAAACTAGGACTTATCAATCGACTTAGAAAAATATCGTCAAAAATGAAAGAAATCAAAGGACTATTCCAGAATTATCCTTCTCCTGAAAAACTTGAAGCATGGAAAACTGAGGTTGAAAGTATTTACACGGAAACATTTGAGATCCTAAAATGACTGTTTTAACATAGATATGAAAATGTTCTAGCGATAGTTATCGAGGTCTAAGATCTATCGACGAACTCTATATGTCCGCTTTTTTCTCTTTTTCTTCTTTTTCGGAGGAGCAGGTTTCTCTTCAGTTATTATTTCTTCATCATCTATTGAAATGGCCTTCTCACCTTCAATTTGCGCAATTTCTTCCTCTGGGGTTGGTTCTAACTTCTCCGCTTTCTTCTTTCGTCTTAATATTTCCGATACTGGCTTCAGTTCTTTTTGTTGAAGTAGATAATAGAGACTAAAACCCCCACCGATGAACACGATCCCTGCAATAAAAGCTGATATAATTAAAGTAAGTGGAGGTGGAAGTGTTGTGCCTAGAAATGAGGGCGGTATTTCCTTTTGAGCTAGCCATGAGAAGATATTTTGCCAAAGACGTGCATTATCTTTTGTTTGATACCATGTAACTTCAGATTTACTTGGTTTAACATCACTAAACATCCTTGTGGAACCACATAGGACAATTCGAGATCGTCCAACCGTAGATGCAACAAGCCAAGCTGGTTGGCTTTTTCCTTCTAGTCCTGCGAGTGAATAGTTGCTTCCTGTTGCAATAACTTTGTTAGGATCGTCATCTTCGATCGAAATTGAATGTGTAATAATTTCTTTGACACCGTTTGTGAGTGGGCTACTTTCTCGCAATTCTTCACGAGAAACACTGATTTGTGTGGAAATATTATTTTGATTGAACTCTTCGTCAAAAATAACGTGTTGAGAAAAGCGTCCATCTGTATATTGAACAGCATCTATGATATTATTCAGATTAGAAATTGTGCCACGAGGGTCTGCCAGTAAGAAAATATTTCCACCATTGTCTAGATACTCGACTAAAACTAAACGTTCCTGCAAAGAAAAGGATCGTTCTGGATTTTCTATAACGAGGATATCCACGCCAAGAAGTGATGTTTCAGTAAAACGTTGATCATTGAAATAAACTATGAAATCTTCAGTATTATTTAATGATGTTATCGCTGATTGCATTCGTTCCGACGTATAAAACTGTAAATGAACTTGATCAAAAAGGATAATTGTTTTTTCATCAGCATACACATCCTGTGACATGAAAGTGCCAGTAAGTTGAATTAGTAAAATGGAAAGCATGAAGAAAAGCACTATAGACCTATTTTGTGCAATTTTTCTCATTATTATTTCACCGCAGGAAACAACATCCATTCATTTATGGAGAGATTGAATTCGGTAGACCTTTTTGATTATTTAATCTTTCGATTAGAAATGTCCCTGCAAGGCAATAGGTCAAATAAAGGATGTGTCCTCAATCATCTTTAAAAAACATTGAATCTGTTTTGGGATTTACATTTCAGAGATCTTATCAAAGTATGCTTGAAGTAAATCAGTATCTCGTATAATCCCAACAAGTTCGCCATTCAAAGTTGTAACGGGTATTTGGTCTATATCATGTTTCCTCATTAATTTTGCGCATTCACTAATAGGAGTTTGTTCAAATGTTGAGATTACATTTTTTATCATTATTTCAGAGACTGGTTTTGAAGGAAGTCTAAGTTCTTTTTTGGTGACTACTAATTGTGGGATGGCATCCCATGACCATGAGTCTCCTTCACTTTCTGCAGACATGCTGGAGATCCTTCTTTCAGAAATAATTTCAGATGATGAAAAGAGGTCCGCCTTACTAAGGACACCTGAAAGTTCCGATGCATCATTAAGAACCGGCATAAGTTCAACATTTGCTAATTCCATTATGGTCAATGCAACAGGTAATGGGGTACCTTCGTAAATAGAAACAACTTCTTTCTTCATATGTTTCTCAATAGGATCACTGATATTTGCACGTAGGATAGTTTTATGTACGATATCGGCAGTCGTAATGAGACCTACTATTTGATCATCTTCAACTATCGGTATACGACGAATTCGGTTAGATAAGAGGGTTGAAGCAATCTCTTTCAAAGAAGCGTCTTTATTTAATGAAACTACATCACGCGTCATAAGAAGCGCTATCTGGTTTTCATCTGGTTTTCGCATTAAATCAGTTCTAGTAATGATTCCTGCAAGCGTGTTTTCTTCTTTCTTAACAACAGGAAAACCAAAATGCTTGTGTTCATGGATTAATTGCAGAACATCTTCACGTGTACCTGGAACTGTTACACAGACCACATTTTTAGTCATAATGTCACTAGCTTTCTCCAAAAGAATCCCTCAAAAAGATTTAATTTCAATAATAGTTATCCTTACTAAAGTAAGGCTTTCTTCAACTCGTAAGTTAGTTTTATGGAAAAACTCCATATGAGTTGCTAAACACCAGTTTTCAAGCAAGATTCATAGTTTATTTGTAAATCTGAACTTATATAGTTATATGATTCTTCCTAAAATCCTCATCTCTTCTAGAGTAATAGGATTTTACTCGGGGATGAGATTCTTCTTTTTCTTGTTTCACTTTCACACAGTTCTCCATCAACATAAATAGCAGTTAACTACAATAACAATATGCGATATCCCAGGTGTCTGGCTTGGCGTGAAGGGCGTACACAAGAAACAGTACCGATGAGGGCTCCTGCTGGATCTCAAGTGTCCATTGAGGGACGGAGATCTTTGTTATTACACAAGAGGAGGTATATTAGCGATGAGGTCAATCACCCCCTAACAAGTGGGGGCTTGTTCCGTGAGGAACGAGAGTAATTGGTTGATTAGCCTAAGAGAGGCTGTGGTAAAGCATGGCGGTATCTACGTTATCCGGAGAGTTAAAGAACATACTAAGGGATGCTTCTCTAGTCCCTTGCTCTGTAAACGGTGGTTTAAACAGAGAGGAAACTCTCAGTGATCATCGTATAGTACTGACTGATTACTTTGGCGAAGAGAACCAACTCCCTGATGTTGGGAGCGACGGGACTTGAGAGTACCCGTCATTAAAACACCCGTGGGCATATACCCCTGTGTCCGCAGAAAGGGTAGTATGTCTAAAAACAAAAACACACAATTCCTCCTCCAAACAACTTGGAGGGGTCTCCTTATCGTGGTAATTTTAAAACAAAAACTTGCATCTTCTAAATATATTCACCTAATTTCACTTGTTTTGGTGCATCATCTTCAAACAAAGATTCTAGAGCCTTCTTAAGCAAAATGATACGTTGTTTGTGATATAAATCCAGATCTTGGCCATTT
The DNA here is from genome assembly GCF_019058535.1 of Candidatus Borrarchaeum sp. Lineage (NCBI taxonomy): Archaea > Promethearchaeati > Candidatus Borrarchaeota > Candidatus Borrarchaeia > Candidatus Borrarchaeales > Candidatus Borrarchaeaceae > Candidatus Borrarchaeum > Candidatus Borrarchaeum sp. Next base: position 12,694 of record NZ_JAHPYX010000135.1, on the reverse strand, counting down.
ACAATTTTTTCCGCTAAGTCAAGATATTTCATAACAGTGCCTTCTGAAACCGTTAGTATTAGTTTCCCTCCACAATTTAGACATTTTCCGGAGAGTGGAATTCGTCTATATTTCCTGTTACAAGTCGTACATCTTACTTTCTGCCTACCAAATCTTCTTAAACACCCCACAATATCACGAAGGAGATGGTGTGAGAATACACGTTCTGCAACATCTTTAGCGTTCACTGCACGGATTTTCTTTGCTAAATTGAGTTGGGCAATAACCTTTTTCTCCATACTGTCAAGTGTCTTGTAAGCTGTACAACTTGGTCCCGCCGCAATAGAGGATGTAGGATGTGAAAATCGGAAACCTGCATACAGTGCTGGAGAATCCAAACGATGTCCAACATTATCTATTATATCTTCAATATCTTTTGGGTCAACATTATCAAGCGTTTTTTGATAAAATTCTAAGGAGTAATTCGCAACTTGATCTACAGTGTATGATTCATCATCAATTTCATGAGGATCTAAACAAACCGTCAAAACCAAGGGCGCATCCATCATTCCTCCTCTTTTTTCAGGAAGTAGTTTCTTAGAGAAGTTAAGAAGACCATCTAAAAGAAGAATGACAGAATCTTCGTCCCCGTCGCAGTTAGCAGTTATTATGTCTATGGTGGAAAAATTATTAAAGATATTTATGTCATCAAACGTCTTGACTTCCAAACAATATGAGGGTGCTATCTCATTAGAGATTTGAATTTCAGCAATAGGATCAAAAATCAATCCTGAGTGTTCTTCAAGAGAATGAAAAGTTCCATTACTGAGTTTTATTTTTCGTTCATTTATGAATCCTTTTGCAACTAATCTTTCAGCATTCTTACGTTTATCACTATGGATCAATTTTAATCTTTTCAATAACCACAAATCAGGTCCACGGATTGAAATTCGATAAACGATTGATGCCTTCGGTAATTTACCAAGGGTCTTATATCTTGCTAAAATTTTCTTTCCATAATGTCCTATAGGAGATGGTTTACGATTTCTATAAAAAACCCCTAGAGTATTCAGCAAGAGTCCTATATCTTTTAACAGATCTTGAGATGCTGAATAGAACAGAATTGAGGGATCTGTAGAGGGAATACTTCCATCTCCATCGATAAAAGCAGATAGAAACGCAAATTTGTATTCTTCTGGAAGAGAAAATACATATTTAGGAATACGCTTTGTAAGAGCAGTTTTTCCTATTCTCCATGCATAAGCAAATAGATATGCATGTATACGTCCTGTATGAACCAACTGTTGATTATCCTTCTTATAATATGGGGTAGATCCTAAGATACCCTTGATAAGGTATCCTACATGTTTTCTTAAATTAGAATCTGGAACACTAAAATTCGTTTGGTAACAAGTAGCTTCATCCCTGATGTATCCTTCCGCTATGAGATAACCAAGTAATCTCATAAAATCAGTTGAAAATGGAATGTAGGGATTAACAGTGTGATCATCTCTAGCCATACCGAGTATTGCATCATCGGGAATATCGTCCCATTCAAACACGCCCTCTCTTTGAAGAACTTCAAGATGACTGAGGGGGATCGACATGAACCAATCATAATAAAGTGATTTTTTCAAAGGTTTTTCTGGTAATAGTTTGAGTAGATGCTTTCTAACTTGAGGTGGTATACGTTTGTAATGTTTGCTAAGATCACATAAATTATGATTTCTTGCATATCGAAGAATTTTTGTTTTCATCCATTCTTCTGCGTTTCGTAAGCGCACCTGATGTTTAAATTCTTGAAAAATATCATTAGGTAAATTATTGGCTAATTCTCTGAGAATATTGATCTTTGAAGGTGATTTTAAAATGGGCAAGGGAAGTTTTGTAACAATAGGAATGTAATCACTGATTTTCAACTGTTTGGCTTTTATTCTTGTAATTGTCTGACTAAACTGATTCCACACAAGCGCAATATGATCAGGGGTCATTTTTAGAATTCTGCCTGTCTCGGTCCTTATTTTAACCCAATGAGTGCTTTTTCCTTTGATCCAATGTTTAATGGGTTGAAAAATAGGCTCATTAGTAGTTTCATCAATACTTACAACATGCCATTGTGGGTAGAGATTTTCCACTGCTATCGTCCCAAAATCATCTACAATCTCCTTATTTGCGCCTTTAAGAATCGATTCTTCAATAATTTCGCTAATAGGTGTTAGAATAAGTTGATTTTTCTCCATGTCCCATATGGGTACCTCTTCTGTTCCAAACAGGCAATTACGCCTTTTAGCAGCATGAAAGTAATGGTGCGCGTAGCACACATATGCCTCAGTGAATCCAATGATGCGAGCAATGACACCTGCAGAGGTATGAGGTGCTAATCCAATCGCAAGGTGTCCAATTAATTGTTCCTTCTTAACGATATTGTAAAAAGGAGGTTGCTCATATACTTTGACGAGTAATTCATCAATGAATTTGGCAACGTTAACAAGATAATCGCCACATTCGTCGTGAATGACAATATCTTGTACTTTTAACTCAAGAATTTGATCATTGTCAATGAGCGGATTACCCATATAATCATGAGTATATCCAAGATTTACGAGTTTTTCAATTGATGTTTTAATCTCTTTTGGCTTAAAATGACTTAAGGGCGCATCAGTTGCATCAAATCGTGTTGTTCCATCTTTATACACATATAATCCGTATTTAGAGCGAAGAATGCCTTTTTCAAGTATTTCAGGTTGTTTGAATTTGCTAGTTAAGCCTTTAACTCCCTTTACTTTTTCTATGTTTCTAACTCCAGTTTTCCGCAAGGCTTCATCGAGAATTCGCTGAAGAGAAACCTTTTGTGTTTCAAATCCTCGAATAGGCGTTTTACAATTAGGACAGATATTTTTTTGACTCTCCGTGTGGCATTTAGGGCATTTAAGTGCAGTAGCAGTTTGATGCCCGCATCTTGGACATAAGTTCATAAATGATGTATAATGACAGGATGAGCATTCTTTACGAACGATCTCAAGAGAAACATCTCCCTTTTTTGCTATTTCAACGATATTTCTATTATGACCTACATTAAATCCAACTGGAAAAAGTACATGGACAGGAGGAGATGTAGCACGTGCTTTTGATTTTTCAGGGCGTCCTAGGCGCCCTCCAATAAATATGGGTGCTTTGGATCTGACTTCGATGTCAGAAAGGGTATTAATTATGAAGAGTACATCCCTCATCATAGGAGTCGTTTGAAATTTGGAACGGATCTTCTCTAATGTAATATCTTTTTGGAACCCAAGGCAATATGCCAATGTTGGAGCATGGTGAGATATTACGATCTCATCCTTCCTCACGCTGTGTGGGATGCAAAGTTTCTCAAGAATATTCTTTGAAGTAAAATCTGTATTAATTACGCGTATTTCAGCACAAAATTCGCCATTATATTCCATCTTTGCTTGCATAAGCCATTCTAAAAGGTTATTAAGTTCTTCAGGAAGTATATCATGCCATAGATAGGTATATCTTGGATGTAACGGTATTTTTAGTAATTGAGAAAGTTTAATTGCCTCAATTGGTTTCGGATAGATACTGAAAGGATTTTCAATATATTGATTTAGAAGTTCAGGAGAAATATTGAGACGCACACAAAGATCTTCCTTTGTAAGGGATGATTTCATTAAGGCGTTCTTTAATTCCAGAACCCACCATTCTTCACAGTATCCTGAATTAATGAGAGGATGATTATTCTCTAAGAATTCACCATACGCAATGAGCATATCCCCAAGATAGAGGATTTTTTCTGTGTCATGTATATGTGAACGTGCTTCTTCGATGTTATTGAATGAACACACCGAACCATCTTTGAGTCTCACTGTTGGTCCTTCTACACTATCTACTGGAACTACGATCGCACCCTTTCCTGGTCTTTCAGTAACCACATGAGTTCCTGTAGCGAGAAATTCGTCTAAGATTTCCATTGTTGCAGGATTTATTCCAACAGCAGCAAGTCCCGTATTTCGAGCTCTTCCATATCTTGGACGAAATCCACCGGGTCTAGAGGGATGTGCAAATACTGGACGACCTGCAATTACATCTGCAAGGTATTTATCACTTGTCATCCGTTTTGAATCACTTGCATCAGTTTCTTTTTTGGATTTTAACTCTTTTAGATTCTTTAACCATTCCCATCCCTCTAGTCCTATTTTTCTAACTATTTTTGGGAGTTTATGGGCTTTGCCTAAAATACCATCATTAAGTACAAGAATAGCTCCTCCACGGACACGATTTGTTTCAATAGAAGGAATATCGCGATAACCTGATACTTCTATTTTCTCCGTTGGTTCACCAGTAACTTCAACTGGAAGGTGCTCTACTGCTTTTCGAATTTCTTCATCTATTGAAGGGTATTGTAGATGAACTGCACGTTTGTAAAGATCAACTTCCTCGATATATCGTTCGACTTCATTACTTGAAGGATTATATCTGTCGAGATGCAGCAATCGTCGTACAAAATCCCCTACTAGTACGGTCAATGCTGTCTCTGTTCCTCCAGCAGCTCTTATAGGTCCAGAAAAATAGATGCTCAAATAACGTTTTGAATCTGCTCCTTTCTTGATTTTAACTTTTGCAATACCTTCTAATGGAGCAGCCGTGATTCCACTAGAAAGAATGGCTAGGGCAGTCCGGATTGCTTGTTCGGCACCTTCTTCATCGCTCATTTTTCCAAATTTCTCATAGACAATGTCTTTTGCTATTTGAAAAGCTACCTCTTCGCGTTCGAGTTTCTCTTGAAGTTGGCGAATAGCCTGCGCAACACCTTTTGGCCCAACCAATCCTTCAACTCGCGCTGCAAGATCATTTGCTAAGGCTATTTCAGGAAGTGGTGAGGGATCTAAGTTCTTTTCTCTTGCCTTTTTTGCAAGTTCATATGACTTTTCTACATTTTCTTCAATATTTTTGAAATATTCACTGTTTAATGGATCACTCATGGATCATACCTATCCTTGTTTTACACATCTCACCATCCAAATGAAATGATGAACATTTCATAACAAAGTGAGTTAAAACATGAAAATAAGTAAAATAGTTCTATAAAATGTATTTTCCTAAGAGACATATAAACTTAGCGTCGCGTAAACCCCTCTCAGTAAAAATTCGACAAAACCCTTTAAAAGAATTCTATAAACACTAATATGGTATTTTTTAGGCTATTCTTTTCATTCTTAAGAATTTATTAAGGTGAACTACCACCCAACAAGTTGAGGGGTCTTCTTGCGGAGAAAAGATAAAATAAATCTTTACGAAACTTGTAATGAGGAAAACATTATAAAGTCAGGTTATTAAAAAATGAGGATGAGTTTTTATGTCACGCAGAACTAAGAAATCTAAAAAGAAAAAAGATGCACCAATGCCTTCAGCGAGTGCTGGACTAATAAGATTTTACCAAGATGACGCTCCAGGAATTAAAGTTGGCCCTGGAACAGTTATAATTTTGGTCATTGTTTTCATAATTGCAGTAACTATAGCACAGTTGTCGCAAGAGGGTATCATACCATTTGGCTAAGTTTGACACTCTCCAAGACTGAAAATCGAGAGAAAAGTTAACACAATGTAATAAGATGACTGATAAGAACTTTGGTTCGTTGCCTGCTTTTCTGTCTATAAAGATTATTCGCAACGAGAATGAAGATTTTCCTTAATTTATCATTTTCTCTTAATATGTTTTCTTTTGCTTAACCTAATTTTAGTTTGAAACTCTAAAGATATCAAAAAATAGTGAAAAAGTAAGAGTCTTTATGAAATTTTAGCCTTTTTGTCTTTACTACGTCATGCTGAAACTTTAAATACCACCTTAGTCTTAAGTGGGTGGTTCCTCTGGTGGGGCTTCCGGTTCCTCTGGTGGGGCTTCCGGTTCCTCTGGTAGGGGTTTAGATTCTTCTATTAAGGATTCAGGTTCTTCTAATGGGGGTTCAGGTTCTTCTGGTGATGGCCTTGCAGGCTTTTGTGCTTCTTCTCCAGATTTCCATCTATGTGTACAGTTCTTGCAAACGAGCGTTTTCTCATATATTGGGTCGTGAAGCAAATATCCAATAATCTTACTTCGGTCAATTTCTTCTTTAATACTTGTGCTTCCACAGTTAGGGCATTTTCGCATTGTCTTCACCCTTTTTCTTTTTATAGAAATTTTCATCTAATTTGTTAAACTCAATAGATTTTGACTTTTATGCAAAAAACTTCTTTTTGTTTCTGTACCTAAATAGAGGTGTCCGTCCAAATACCATTTTTAAACGCCTTTATAGACGCCTCTACAATTGTTGTAGAAATGATCTTACAAAAATGTTATGGTTAAAAAATTCACCTTCTTCAATTGAAGAATTAAACGTGCTTAAAATCAATTTTAACATATCTTAATGAAAAGAGGTTTGTTGTCGCCAAAATTGATTAAGTTGACCTTTAATCATTATTTTAACCTGATTAATTCGTTTAATTGTTATGGGATTGTTAAACTTACATAATTACTACAAAGATTTTAAATTCTTTAACCAGAACACATTCTTCAAAACAATTAGAGGTGAATTTTTGCGACTAAAAGAATTTCAACAATTAATGAGGCAGCTGTATTACAAAAATGATTATGAACGTGGTGTTCTTAAGACTACTCTTTGGCTTTTTGAGGAAATAGGTGAATTAGCGAGTGCAATTGTAAAAGATAGAAGTTATGAAGAACTTGAAGAAGAATTGGCTGATATTATCGCTTGGACCGCTTCACTCGCAAACATTATGAATATAGATCTTGTAACTGCAATAAACAAGAAATACCATCATTGCCTCAATTTATTAACTAATTTCGATTTAGGTGAGGATTGGAGTGTATAATCCATTCTTACCTGCGACGAGTAGTTATTCTTTTAAAAGATTTCATTTGAATGAATATATTATGATGAAAAATGGTTCTTGTGCTTCTTGTGGCACTTCTACGTAATACATCAATTGAAATTCTTTAGGAGCATTAGATGGATCAATCAACCAATCATAGGCTTGTCTTATATCAGGTGTATCTTCTAGAATGATGTAAGAAACATCCCAGTCTCTCATGAACTCTATTTGATTTTGTTCCTCCAGAGCGAATTGAAGGAACACTCCTTTCCGTTCACAGAGATAGAAGGCTCTATGAGGATTTCTTGACATAATGATGGCATCGGTTGGTGTATTATCTCGTATCCATTGATATGCATCAACTGTTTCTTCTTGAATTACGCTTAAAGGATGCGTTCTATCTTTTTCAACGTGTAAAACTGCACGAATGGCATCAGGCATAATAAAGCCTAAAACAATGATAGCGGAGATTATAATTGCCATATTCTTGCTATTAAACTTAAGAAAATATGATTTTTTAGTTCTAAGCAACTTATTAGTCCAGTCAGCTATTTTAACAAACGATATTGCACAGAAAGGGAGTAATATCGGGCTAATGGGTAAAATATACCTAATTTGCTTCCAATACCACCAACTGAAGAAGATCATATTAAGCGCTGCAAACAAAAGAAGAATAATCACTTCTTTTCGCCTTCTTTTCATACCAAGAAAAAAACCAAGTCCTAGAAAGAAATAACCTAAAATAAGGCGTATGCCTAATTGCGGAATAATTTCAAATAATAATATTGATGGTGTTTCAAGTAAATAGAATATTATACCTGTACTGATTCTTGCTGAAATGTAACCAATATCTGTACTACTGACAGCGCTTCCACTCCAATCATGAGGGTTATAATAAAATAATTCCTTCTGATAAGATGTTAAGAAAGTTCCAGTTAGGAAGTATTCATAGATTAAGAGAGCGAAGAAAGAGAGAGCGCCAATATATAAGAAGATGTTAAATAGTATACGTTCTTTCCAATTTGCTCCCGTTAAAAGAATGTATATGAAAAGTAAGGGAACTATCAGAAAACCTACGACTCTAACAACAATAAGTGTAATTGAAATTAGCATTGCAATGAAAAGAAATTTAGATTTCTTTGTTTCTGACCATAAAATAGTGATATAGATAAGCAAAACCAGAAGAAAACTTAAGATAATTTCTGGCTGAAGTATGTGAGAAAAAACAAATAATTGGTATTGAAATGAGACGAATATACTACTAACAAGCCCTATACGCTTTCCAAAGAGTAATTTTGTAACAGAATAAGTAACTATAATTAGACCTATACTTGCGAGTATTGGAATGGCTTTTATTAGCAATATACTTTCAATACCAAGTATGTGAAACAGTAAAGCGATTACAATAGGTAAACCTGGTGAATATTGAATAATGCTTTCTGGTGGATTACCAGGGATTGCAAGATCTGTAAAACCTAATCCTGATGCGAAAGCTCTCGCATTGATAACCCAATGTGCTTCATCATAAAAACTTGGTCCTTCAAAAACATAAGGGTGTAAACATAGAAGCCTAAGAATAAAAGAGAAAATTACAACAAGATAGAGCCATTGTTCATAACTCATTCGTTTCAAAAATTCGGCAAAGTTAACCATAGATGACACCAAAACTTAGCAGTTTTCAAGAACCAGTATTCAATAAAAGTCTTCTGCAATCCTCCATGCAATTCAATTGATATGATCTTTTGCTTATATTACAACTAAATGAAAAATAGCTCTGTATGCAAAAGATAAAAATAAAGTAAAGGTTATCTGCCCTTTACGAAGACTAAAATTAGAATTGAATTTCGAATATAGAGGAACGAACGAATCTTATATTTCAAAAAGAAACACTGGGGTAACCTTTTGTGCAAAAACGAATAGTTCGAAGTACATTAGCAATTTTCTTAAGTTCAGGAGTTGCACGATTCATAGGTTTTATATCATACATAATTTTGGCGAGGATACTATTTCCTTCGGATTTTGGAATCCTGACGCTTGCGTGGCTATTTGTAAACATTTTTACAACACTATTCTTAGGATTTAGAACCAGCATCATTCAATCAAATGAAGATAACTCGATGCTTTTTACTGTAATATTCGTCTTGGAACCGATCCTTGCAGGAATTTCGATTACGTTTATTTATTTTTTAGCATCACCTATTGGTACATTCTTTAATTCAGCACTTCTAACAGAAATATTGCCCATACTTTCTTTAGTGCTTCTTATTACATCCTTTGGCGCCGTTCCATCTTTAAAATTAGAGAAAGAACTTCTTTTTGAGAAAAGAGTGATACCTGCAATAATTCGTGAAATACTATTTCCTTTAGTAGCAATTCCATTAGCTTTGTTAGGCTATGGGGTTTTGAGTCTTGTTTATGGTGTTTTGGTGGGATGTATTGCTAGCCTTATATGTGTATGGATTCTTGCGCCCTGGTTACCAAAGTTAAATTTTTCTGGACAAATCGTAAGAAATGTGATAAACAAAGGTGTACGATATGCTTTGGTTGGTTATCTACTTTTCTTGTTGATTAATGTAGATAAAGGGATTATCGGAAAATTTGCTGGTTCTGAAATACTCGGGTTTTATTCAATTGCCTTCCTTTTAGCAAGTATTCCAGTCGACGGGATCGCTGAAGTTATAGGCAAAGTATCCTTACCCGCCTTATCACAATCATTAAATCAGGAAAATAAGCTACGATCGATATATGAAAGGTTTTTACAACTCATTTTATTATTTATACTTCCCTTTGTCGTAATCGTTATTCCTTTAGCCTGGGAGATAACACTTTATTTCTATACAGAAAAATGGTTACCGATGGTAATTTTATTGCAAATATTGTCGATTTATGGTCTATTTCGTGCGATATCTGTTTCATACAGAGATTTACTAAATGCAATGGGACGTCCAGAACTTCTAATAAAGCTGAATTTGATTCAACTCATAATACTTGGTGGCTTAAGCATACCAGTGATTTTGAATTTTGGTGTAATAGGATTAAGTGTTCTTTGGACTATAACAACATGCGCAGTTGCCATTTATCTTTCAAATTATATAAGAAAACTCCTAAAACTTAATTTAATTCATATCTATTCATTTTGTATTATAGCGGCCGTCATCACATTGATTTTTGTCGTGTTTTTGAAGGAAATAGGGTTTATTAAAGATTTATTCTCACTAATTTTTGTCATGGGTATGGGAGGCTTTGTGAATGGACTTGTAATAATAATTCAGAGGCCAGAGTTACCAAGAGAATACAAGTCATTTCTTAGTTCAGTTTGGGAGTAAATAATTAAGATTTTATAGACGAGACAAGATATGATGTCTTGGTTTAGTCGTCTCCATTGTAATCAGAGTTAGATTTTCTTATTCTTCACGAGAACGCCGAATTAACTTAGCAATAAAGACCCCATCAGTATTGTTAATATGAGGAAATAATCTTTGACAGAGATTTAACCCCCTAAAACCATGTATTCCAATAAATGGTGTTGCTTCTGTAAGTTTAAAATCTGAATTCAATTTAAGGAAGCGTTCTATTATCATTTCATTTTCTTCAAGAGTAAGTGAACAAGTCGAATACACCAAGATTCCTTTTGAGCGCACTAAACTTGCTGCTCGTTCCAATAAAGACCATTGAATTTGACTTAGCCACTTAATAAGTCTCCTGTTAACAGACCATTTTCTACTTGGACGTGACCAAAAAGCCCCTGTACTACTACAGGGGGCGTCTACTAAAACTTTATCAAACTGCTTTTTAGAGGCAAATGAAATTGATCGAGAATCAGCAAGTAATGGCTGAATAATATTGATAGACTGCCTTTGAGACGTTTCTATAAGTTCATACATACGCTTGCTAGAACTATCAAGAGCAACAATTTCCCCTTCATTTTTCATAAACTGTCCAATGTGAGTAGTTTTTCCTCCAGGTGCAGCACACACATCCAGAACTACATCATTTTCTTTAGGATTCAGGATATGAGTGACAAGTGCAGAAGCTTTGTTTTGAATGTAAAAGAAGCCGTTTTTATAATATGGACTATGAATTAGAGGTCTTTTCATCTTTTTAATATGCAGCACATCAAATAATTCGGGATCAATAGTCACAATAGTCTTTTCTTTCGCTAATTTCCTCTGGAGCATTTCAGGATGGACTTTCAAAGTATTTACGCGTATATATTGAGTAGGTTGTGAATTATTCTTTCTCATTACCTTTAATGCTTCAGAACGTCCCATAATTCGAAACAAATACCTTACAAACCAAGTAGGATGAAATAGCTGTAGTCCTATTTTTTCGTATTCAGACAATCTTGTGAAGTAATAAGTTGTATCTCTCTTTTCAATTTCGTATAGAATTGCTTTGACGAATCCTGCATCTTTTCTGCCAAATTTTTTCGCAATAAGCCCTATTAATGCAGAAAAAAACTGTGAAGGTTGAGTTGATAAGAACTTCAACTGATATACTGATAATCTTAGTATGGATCGAATGTATGGAGGAAGTTGAGAAATAGAAGTGCCTTCTAGTGAGATATTTGTAACCCAATCTATGTAGTTAAGACGACGAATTGTTTCAATGACTAAAGCATGGACTTTGCTTCTTAGTTTCGTATTAGTAATACTATACCTAGAAGATATTTTCTTAAGTGCTAATCTTGCTGATAATCCATTTTCAATTTCCTTTAATGCAAGACTAGCGAGATTGAAATATAACTCCAGAGAGACCACCAAAATAAGAATTCCCTTTCTATCTCTCTGTAAGAACTATTTGTACTGAAAAGTATTTTCATTGCGCATTATAAGAACGATCAAACCTAAAACAAGAGGTATACTGCACTGTTTTTATTTAATCTGCCAACTAAAATTAGATTATAATAAAAAATTTTGATATGTCAGTGACTAACTGACAACTAGTTGTGTTCTTGGATGATGACGGCGTAGTCCATGTGTTCGTCACCGGCAAACCGTGCTTTGTAGTGGCAGGAGGGGCAGACAATTGTCCGGTCCTCGTAGCACACATCGGTGACCTGTTGGCAGACGGGGCATTCTTTTAGTTGCTGCTTGCTGAGTTTCCGATAGGCGGGGAACGTGTAGTTGCCATGCTCACAGACTGCTTGGAAGAAGATATCGACTTTTTCGGGGTCGGTGTCGTTGGTCAGCGCCGCCGGCGAGATCATAACTGGTAGATTTGCTTGGACGCTGGCTTCTGCGATTTCTTTGACCTTTTGGTAGATTTCTTCTTTTGTAGCGTCCCGCATGAAGTAGGGCAGGATGGTAGCGGTGTAGGGTTGGTTGTATTCCTTGCATAGCCGGATCATGGCCTGGTGATCGCATTCCAGGTCACCGTTGGCGTTGATGGGGAAGGTAATGGCAGCGGGTAGAGAGATGGTGGGTAGGTACTGTTTATCATTGACGGCGTAATCGAACAGAATCCTCCAGCGCTCCACGCTGTCGGGGTAATAGGTGATGCCCAGCGGGTGGTAACGCTTCACGCTTTTATACATCTCATAGATATGGGGGTAAACGTATGTGAGGAACTCATCGACGTCCAGGCTGGGTGGGCTGGCGTAGAGTTCCCAGAAGACGCAGCCGGTGGGATCGATGCCGTATTCCTTATAGCGTTGGAGGGTGGCAAATACCAGTTCGGAGTAGGTTTTCATTTCGTCCACGAAGAAGGTGGGGTAAGTGCCTAAATTCTGGCAGTAATCCTCGATCTGGCGTTTTTCACGTTCGCTCTCGGCCTGTGTGTACCGCTGGTAGCATTTAAGGTCTTCCAGCAGCAACTCGGTGGACCGTAGAAAGCAGCCCAGTGT
>NZ_JAHPYX010000134.1:0-3927 GCF_019058535.1 Candidatus Borrarchaeum sp. | reverse complement strand
TCAACTTTTGCGAATTCAGATAGGACGTATATAAGATCCGCGAAAGAATTGATTTCGACATTCATAGTAAACACTCCTGAGCCTTTGTTAGCTCCATGAAAGAAAAAAAAGGTGGAGATTTATTGGTCGTAATACAGGGATGGATCTGGTCGTTGAGGATACGCCCATTCATCTATACAAGATTCATTGCAAGACGTTTCATCGCACTCTTCAATTGATTTTGTTTGACAGTTTTTCCTAAAATATTGATCTTTGAAGTCGGAAAATTCTTCGGCTTCTTCCTCTTCGATTTCCTCTAAATATTCGCGCCATTTGTCGGGATTAAGAGCCGACCAATGAGCAAAATAGCCGTCATCGTAGAGTTTGTTATACAATTTTTCAAGACCAGGACTCATATTAATTAACTCAATATATACGTCCCCGTCTCGCCAATTCAATTCGCCGATCAAGTCATTGATCACTTGAATTCCTTGTTCATAGTTCTCGAATGGAATGTATGCGTAGAATGCCCAATAGTCTTTGTTCCAATCGCTTGCAAAAACCTCGATCCAATCTCCCTTTTCGGGTTCGTAGTTTACGTTTTTAAAAAACCCTTTGTATTCTAAGGTCATGTTTTCACTCCAGAGCCTTATAGCTCCACAAGAAGGGAAAAAAAGGTTAAGAGTTGTAAGGTTCTAAACTATTGAGCATACTTCTCTCGCTTTCGAGTTTTTTCTGTAAGTAATCAATTCGTGTCTCAATTAGTTCAAGAACCGTTTGTTTATTCGCCTTTGTGAGTTTTTTCTGACATTCTTTTTTAGCCGTTTGTAGTCTTTTAAGTTCGACTTCTCGTTCTTTAATAGTTTCTTCGAGATTCACAAAGGCTTTTTGCCATGCTTGGTGCATGGTTTGCGCTTCGCCTTTAATTACCATAAATCCACCTTAGAGCCAAGCTCCACAAAAAAGAATTATGTAACCTTCCCATAACGCAGTTCTATTGACTTGAGAAGGTTTAAGATGTCAGATTTAATCATCTCAATGTCCATATCCTCATTAAAAACTATCATAACCTCGTTAAAAGCAACTGATACCTTATCGGGTTTCTCCATCGCTTTAAATGTAGAGGCGGGTATGAGGACGGCTTTTGAGTTGCCTGATCTATAAACTTTCTTTTTTTCGATCAATATAAACACCGTATATACTTTTGTAGTGACTATGTTAAAAATATTACTCCTGGAAGTAAGCTCCATTTACAAGTACTTAAGTAATGAGAAAAAAATTAGGAGTTGAGGATGATTGTTGCGTTTTTCCTGCCTTTACGTTGTATTTTTCCCTGCGCTTCCATGCGATTTAGTGCTCTATAGAAGGTCGCTTTGTGACATATATGGAGTTTTTCCACGATTATCTCATAAAGATCCGTACTTTTAATGTGGTCTTTACCGTGCATGATGATTTCTTTCTTGATTATGTCATCAATGCTTGTCAATTCTTTCTTTGCGCCTGTTTCTTCGTACAGTTGTCGGCGGCGGTGCATTAAGTCCTCCCATAGGGAAATTGCTTTCTCAATGTCCTCTTTTATAGCATACACGTAGCCGTCTTTTACCTGTCTATTATAAAAGTTGGCAGACGCTATTACATTGACAAATCGGGCAATGGTTTCGAGGTCTCGAAGGATTACAAAGGGGCGGCGTGGTAAACGAATGTTATACAGACGAAAGACTTCTTTTATCATTTTTTGGTGTTCTTGTTCGATTTTAACGCCTTTGAGTTTCTGTATGCCATGAATTAAAGTTGCTAAGATTTCTTTGGTTTTTGTAATATCAACGATTTTATCTTCGGAAAAGAGGTCTAAACGATCAAGCATGAGGTTATTACGTAGTGGGGTAGATTGGAGGGGCAATGTTATATCAAACCTGCTCAGAAGCCCCTCTGAAAAGGGGATCTGATCCCGATAACATTCTTTATGGAAAAAATCATCGGTTGGGTTGGCTCCACAGAAAAGTGTCATGTTGATGTTAGTGATTTTCATGTGCTCGCCTTTCGCAATTGTAAAATCTCTGCAATCGAGACACCTTCGGAGTAATTTAAACTCCTTCAAGGCTTTATCGAATTCGTGAATACAGAGCAAGCCATTGTTAGCATGGTCGATAACCCCAGCTTCGATTCCTTCAGTAGTATATTTTCCTTCCATAGCGGCGCGTGTGCTATCGTCTATTTTAAAACTCTTAAAGGCTATTTCATCAGTAACGTCGATGATTTCTGACTTTGCTGTAGAAATATCGCCCACCAGAAGTACGTGCAAATTAGCACGTTTTTTAAGACCATTGATGTAAAAGGGTGGGCAGTGCGGGCTCACCATTGCATAGATGAGATATTCCCATACCGTTTCACCGAGAATAATCATCTTGTTTAATTCTGCTGAAATTTGCTGAATTTTTCCCTTAGATTCCTCGATTAATTGCAATTGTTTACTGATGACGGGATCAAGTTCTATTTCGACCCCTAAATCAATTTTCTCCTCAATCTCTGTCATTTCGTTGTTGACAAAATCTTCATATTTCCCGTTCGTTTTGTCAATTTCATTTTTAATGATTTGACTGAGTAGATCGGGATATTTTGCACTGATCTGATCTTGCAAGGTTTTAAGTGTCTGTGGTTCTCCGAGAGTAGCTTCAGTAATCTCAAAGAGATACTTTTCTACTTCTTGTGAATTCCTGTAAAACTCTGGTGCCGTTGGTCGGGGAGATAACCCCAATTTAACCGCATATTCATTAAGGAAACTGATGAACAAATGCATTGCTTTATACTGTTTCAGTCTTTCACTGTAAAACTGATCGAATTCGTCTGGTGTATCTGTCGAGGATAACCGCTGGTAGAATTCAAGGATTAGTGATTGTATCCCTGAGGTTATGGGTTTTAGTTTAAGTTCTTCATCCTCTTTAGTTTTTTCAAAATCCGCTCGAACTAAAGTTTTTAGCCATTCCTTTTCAGGATTTGTGGCTTCTTCTATTGCTTCAGTCATAATTTCACTCCAGAGCCTTAGAGCTCCAAAAAAGAGGACTACTTAGGTATGACGATACCTATGTACCTAAGTACTTAAGTAGTCTTGAACAAATTACGCCGCGACCACAAAGTTTAGTAGTCTCGCGTCTTGGTGTATTGCAAAATACCACAAGACAAGGCGGAGAGTTACGTTTTTCTTATTAAATTTGTCTTGCAAGGTGTATCTCTCCTTTTTGTGCGACTATGCGACTATGCGACTAATAGCCACAACAAGAGTAATGAAATTCAGTAAGGTCTCAAGAATTACTCTTTGGTTCATTTAGCCACCTTAGAGCCAAGCTCCACAAAAAAAAGATTAATGATTGGGTTGAGGGGTGAGTTTATCCTTCATATTTAGAGAGATATGACGGTTAAAACGTCCTTTGCGGTTTGGTATTCTCTCTTCTTCTATAATCTCACCAGATTGATTTCTGACTACTCGCCAGATTCTTCTTTTACGTAAACCCTGACTTTTTCGATAGTTACCTCTATTTTTAGGGGGTATCCCTAAAGGGATAGAACAACCTTTTGGCTTCTGAATCACTTTTTTGTAACACTTACGACAGTATGGTTTACCTTCAAATAAATTGGGTGTGTGGCGAGTTGTTCCACATTTAGAACACAAATACAATTTCATAAACTCCTGAGCATGAGCTCCATATACAAAAGTGAATTTTTTAAGGGTGGAGCTCGGGGGGTGTGACCCCCCATTTATAAGTTGGCTCGCCAGGAGTTGAGTTGATGGTATAAGCTCCATCAATTGACGTTGTCTTTAACAAGTAGAATAGCTCTTGCCCGTCCTATTTGGTGGGGTGGGTGCGTCCAAAAACTGCGCGACTATGCGACTATGCGACTACGCGCCCGATTGAACACAGCGACTTAGCTACTAACGTATCCATACATCAC
>NZ_JAHPYX010000133.1:0-5237 GCF_019058535.1 Candidatus Borrarchaeum sp. | reverse complement strand
GAATTCGATTGTTGGAGCGTCTTATCGAGTATATGAAAGCTGCTGGAGCTATGTTTTCTAAGATGGCTGACGTTGCAAAATCCATCTTGGCAAAAGAAAGATAGTATTTTCAAATTTGTTGGGCGATCTTAGATACATTTGATGCTAGACAAGGCACAATTAATTCATCAAGCGTTAGAGATCCGTGTGAACCGAACTTGACTGTGGGACTCATTAGTCTATCAATCCAATCCATTTTTTTCTCTTTAGTTGGTTTTGGAAGGTCTAGATGATAGCCAGTTTTTAAGAAGACTATTAGATCCCCAAATCGTTCTTGTAATCTTTTTATGTTGTGATTATTAGACGGGAGACATCCTAGAAAGTCTACCACATCTGAGAAATTATATACAACGCCTTTATCTCCAATGAAGTTAGAAAGGAAGTTTTTAGCCTCGTCTAAAAACTCTGATTTTATGTAAAAATGGATTGCACGTCCACTCCTTCCAGGTCTAAAAGAAAGATATTTGCCTAACTGTTCGATGTCATCCTTCGTAAAAGCAAGTATTTTATCTATCGGAACTTGACCATGATCAGAAAAAAGAAAAAGAGTAGTCTTTTCACACAAGCCATTTTTTTCTAAAGTATTAATAAATTCACGAAGTCTAATTTCAAAATAATGAAAACCTGCAAGATATTCTTGACTATTCGGTCCGTATAGATGAGAGAGTTCATCCAAATATCCAATATAAATGTTAAGGAGCATTTTTGGCTGCTGAATCTTCTTATTAGTCTTATTCTTTATTATCTTCTTTGCTTTTGCGAATAAGTCTATCATGTTTGCATAGCCAATGTCAGTCCGTATTTTGGGATCTACAAGCAAGTTAGATAGTCCTGTGCCGAGAATTCTGTGGTGGATTAAACCTACATGTGCAACCAAATCACGATTCATTAAATCATAAAGCGAAGGATTCCAAGCGAGTTTTCGAAAGTTAATTCCGCTGCTCATTAAGCTATCTCGCGTTTTAAAGTCAATCGGACTCATCTTAAGGAAATCTATTATGTTATCGTACTCAGGAATGTATATCTTGTGTCCAACGATTCCATGTTCGCAGGGAGTTAGCCCAGTATGAGCACTCATTAAACATGTGGATGTTATCGTGGGACACGTTGAAGATAATTGAAATCCATGACTTTTAATAATAGGAAAAAGCCAATTTGACATCTCTTGTAGTTTTGTAAAACCTAAAGTATCCACTAAAATGACGACAGCAGTTTCAGCATCCATACATTCGTTAGCTTCCAAAACCCGTTTTGTCTGTGGTAGATCAAAAAGTGAACGCCTTCCAAGATCTTGATCTAAACATTTAAAAGCTGAAGGGACTACCATAGAAATATTCTGGTGATAGTCAGGGATAGAAAAAGGTGTATTTGATATTGATTTGAGATCTAAAGACATGTTTGGTGTTTCCCAAAGTTAATTAAGGTTGTTTAAGCGCTCATTTAACTCAAATTCCGAATAGAATCTCAGGTTTTGCGTTTTCAAATTAATTGAAAAGACTAAATAAGCGTAAGTGTTCTAGTTAGGAAATAGTGTGCTTTAGATATACATCATGTTTTTAACATTATCGGCGGAAAGTTCCCTTCTGTCAGGTAGGGGATGAAAGCCGCTAGCTTTATAAAGTGTTTTGCCCAGAAGGGTGGTGATGAATATCGAGAGGAAGGCAGGGATACAAAACTCCCGGTAGGATGATTGAAGAGGCGACCCTGTGAGCGAGGATTCGTACAGTTGCTAACCAGCGCGGTTAACTGCGAAGGTAAAAGGACAATAGCATTTGACGAACCCGTATGATGTGATGCTGGAACTGAAGGTTCCTATCACAGAATGCCAGGTGGACAGGCCATCCTCACAAGAGGATGATCTGCGACACACAGCCGATCGTAAAACGAGAGTTTCCCGCAAGGGTTGGGAGGACTCGCAGGAAACTTCATCCGTCAGGGTGGAGTAGTTCACGGTTTTATGATAATACTGCCTCTCAAATCATGAAAAACTGGAATGCTAATAGAAGAAAGGTATCGTATTGAGTGTTTACTAAACTCTGTGATAGCTCTCATTTGTATAGCAATTTCCGTGTATAAGTGGATTATTCTTTAACTTCGAAAAAATTATTGAAAGGACGCGACTTTAATGCACCCATGGCTTATTAGAAACAAAATGAGATTATTTCGATCAATAATTCAACTGTGTGTCTTCCTTATAGTATTTGGAGTCATTTTTGATTTGGCTTTCGCAGCAATAATCGTTCCTTTTATACAACCAACAGGAGCGCCTTATACAACGGTTGCCGGGGCCTATGACATCCTCTTGACGTCACTTGCATTTGGTATTTTTCCTTTACTCGCAATAGGAATTATTTTACTTACGGCTGTATTTTTAGGTCGCACACCCTGTGCTTGGGCGTGTCCTTTTGGATTTGTTGAAGACCTTCTTTCATATATTCGACCTAAAAAGCATGTCAAACCGATAACTCGGCAAAATGACAACTCCTTGAGACAAATAAGACTTTATATTTTAATTGCTACAATTTTGATATCAACTATTATTGGAATTAGACGACTACAAAGAAGTAGTACAGGGATAGTAGGGGCTTTTGGTCCTTTTGCAAATAATTCTTTTGCGCCGATTGATCCTGCTGCTACGCTATTTAGTTTTTTACCGCATTTCTTTGCAAATATCCTATTTTTCCTTCCTCCCTCTTATGAAAAACTTTATCAATTAGGTGGTTGGCCAGTTCTTCTCTGGATTCGTGTCGCAGTCCTTGTAATCATTGTTTTGGTTTCAGTATATGTGCCTAGGGCATGGTGCAGATACTTCTGTCCGCTAGGTGGAATATTAGGATATTGTGGAAAATATGGTCTCTTAACGCTTAAAAGAAATCCAATTCGATGTCCGAAAGGAGAATGCGATGATTGTATGAAGGTATGTCCAATGGGTGTACGTTTATTGGATACCGGCGCAGGCGAAGAATTAGAAAAGGTTCGCGATGATAACTGTATTTTGTGTCTTGAGTGTGTCAACGCCTGTAAACATGATGCTTTGTCTTTGTCATTTATCTAACACCTTTTAATGCGCTCTTCGTTACCTTCTTTTTTTATTTGAACGAGCCATCCATCAGAAAGGGAATTTCCTCCGCATAAGTTAAATTTTTTAAAAGAACCAGCACTTATTCAGTTAAGATAATCTACCATTGATTCACTGATCAATGAACTCTGAAATAAAGGTGGATTAAAGAATGTCATCTGTATCAATAAAAATAGATCATCCAAAAGGAAAAATTCGATATCCAGACAATTTCCCAAACAAAGAAGAAGCAGATCAATATCGCTATGGATTCACTTTATACAAAGACGTTATTGTTCAATGGAATAGAGACAGAGACGAAAGGATATTCAAATGGTATGACTCACTTCCAGAAAAATTACGAAACCACATTATGATCGTTCAGAAGCATGAGGATAAGATATATCTTGTGTTAGACAAAGAAATGAAAATCAAAGATATTGGAACAACGTGGGATGTCGAGGGCGAGGTATGGAAACTAGCTGAAGATGAATTAAGAGTTAAAGGTAGGGGCGTTGCTTATTGAGCCCTAGTATGTGAACTGGAGGGTTGTATTGTAGTTATAACTCAAGGCATTCACGTTCGTCCTCCGTGTGAAGTGTACAGTGCGTCAATTGAGATTACTGAAGGATGTGCCTGGAATCTATGTACATTTTGTTGGCTATATAAAGATCCAAGAGCACAATTTTTTAGAAAACGCTCTCGAACAGATATTTTTAAAGATTTAGAAAGAATAAAGTCATCGTTAAGTTTTGCTACTAACTTCTTTTTAGGTGGCAGCAGTGCTATTAGCTCCGAAACAAAAGTGTTGTGCGATGTACTTCAATTCATTAATCAAAACTTCCCTCATCCTCAACACATAAGCAGTTACGCTAGAGCCTCGGATATACTGGAGAAAAAGAATGATGAACTGATAAAACTTCATGACTATGGATTACAAACAATCTATATGGGAATAGAGACTGGGAGCGCTTCACTTCTCAAAATGTGTAAGAAAGGAATAACTCCAGAGGAAATAATTAACGCAAGCAAGAAAGTTATGCATATGGGATTCAAGCTCTCCGTTAATGTGATTCTAGGTCTCGGAGGCAAGAAATTCTCTAAAGAACACATTATTGAAACAACGCGTATTCTAAATTCAATCAAACCTCATATGATCCGCTTCAGGACATTACACATCTTGCCTAATTCACCACTCTATCTCGATATGTTGTTAGGCATTTTTAAGGAGTTACGACCACGTGAAGTTTTGAAAGAGGAATATTCGATATTAAAAGAATTAAGAGTAACTAGTGATGTATTTAATGATCATCTCTCAAATTACACAAACTTTTGCGGGAGTCTTCCAGAAGAAAAGAACGAAATGCTCTCAATCTTAGAAAACATCATTAATAATCCGCATAAAATGTTATCTCGTAAAGACTTAACAGTTGAATTCCTTGAAAGATAAGTCACGGAACATCATTTTTTCTGGTGGAAACAGATTCTCGTATAATTATAAGTCTGTTCTTAAGAGAAAATAGTTCATTCTCTAAAACCATAGTAGACATTAATCATTAAAAACAAAGTAGAACGTACTGTAAACGCATATAGCGGCAGAATTAAAAGATCATAATCCAAATCTATTGTATACATCGCTAATGCAGTAAGAATTGCAAATAGTGTTAAAATAGAAACAAAATTTTTGAATGATTTTTGTATCCAGCCTGACTCTTGTTCCTCTATATATTTTATCATTGAAATATCAGAGATTCTAGGTGTTTCTTTTAGTTTCATCCTAACCTGGTCTTTGAACTCTCTTTCTTCTCCGCTTGATCCAATTCTTCGAAATATTGAACCTAGTATGAAGAAAACAATAATAATAAAGATATCTATTAACGTATTAGTGACTTCAAAGGTGACATTAGGTCCGTAAAAATTAACATATAATATGGAAGCTAACATAAGGACTAATAAGCTCCTTACAGAATATTTCGGAATATAAAGAGGATATTTTTCTTTTCTTTTTTCCTCCTCAGCTTTTTCAGGGTGTTTCACTTCATGAATAAGTAGTGATAGTCTCTCTCTCTTAGTTTTACGTGTTTCAAAATAAAATGCTACCAAGATAAAAATTGCACTTGTTACAACTCTTGGGATCTCT
>NZ_JAHPYX010000132.1:0-6323 GCF_019058535.1 Candidatus Borrarchaeum sp. | reverse complement strand
CATCCACAGCGCTTTGTCACGGCACATTTGTACAAATGCTGATGAGAGTCCAGTTTTCTTCTCAATTTCGTGCCGAAAATGCTCCACTTCTCTAACTTGAGTTAGGTTTTTCTTTGTAATTTTCTCTAAAAATAACTGCACGCCGTAGGTTAAACGCCCAGTCAGTTTGTCTAGAAACCTTATCTTTTTCTGCGTCGTTTGATCAGCAACAGGCAACACTAAGGTCTTACAAAAGGTTACCGGTGCGTTCAGTTGAACAACCATACCCCTTATCTCACCTCTCAAAAAACTATCCCTGTCGTCTAATTGACAGCGAACTTTATTTCATTGGATTTTCGTCGAGAATCTATCTTAAACCAGCTATTTAAATTTTGGGGACTATCGTGAAAGTGAAACAAAACACTATTCCTCTCAATCTAAAGGACGAATTCTTCTTTCGTAGGAAAGATAAAGTTATTATTGTCAAATCCATTTCAGTTTAGTAAATTTTAAAACGGCAAGTAAAATAGAAAAGAATTGTTTCAGAATCTATCCTCACGTGCGCAAATCAATGGAGTGAATCAATAATATGCGAGAGGACTGGCCATCAGTCTCGGTTGTAGTACCTGTTCATAACTCAGAGGACACAATAGGAGCTTGTCTAGAATCTATATTTAACCTCGACTATCCAAAAGATAAATTGGAAGTAATTGTAGTTGATGATTCGACAGATAGAACTCCAGAAATAGTGAAACGTTTCAATGTACATCATATTCGGTTTGGCAAACGCGTTGGAATAGGATATGCACGAAGAATCGGAGTTGAAAAGGCTATAGGAGAACTTGCCGCATCAACCGATTCGGATTGTTGTGCAGATCCAAATTGGTTAAAAGAATTAACAAAACATTTTGAACGTCCAGAAGTCGGAGGTGTTGGAGGAGGCGTTATACTTCACCTAGAAGATAAAATGAGTAAGTATATCGGTTATTTAGGCTTTCCAGCTGGAGGTCTAATTGGATATGAAAGTTTGTTTTCTATGACCAAGAATAGGGAATTAGAAAGATTATCTACAGCAAATGCAATATTTCGAAGAAAAGTCATATTAGATGTTGGAAATTTTAACTCTTCTTTTTTCTATGGAGGAGAGGACGTTAATTTATCATTGAGAATTGCTGAACAATATAAACTAATATTTGAACCTAAGGCAATAGTGCATCATTACGAATCACGTAATACTTTAACTGGATTTATCAAATGGCATATCAGAAGAGGGGCTGCATATCATTCGATCCATAGAAGAAAATATAAAGTAGGGCGTACTCTAGGTCAAAAATTCCGCCATTACTTAAATTTATTGTTAACTGGCAATTCACCCCTCAGAGAAGTAAGTAAAAAGGATAATGAAATATATTATCCTGTTCTACTATTATTGGCTTCTATAATGATATTTTATACAGGCCTTGGTTATATCATTGCGTTTCTTCTTGGCGAAGCAAAAGTTCATTAATTAGATCTTTAAATTGAATTCATTGTTGATATGAAAATACAGCTCTATAAGTCACCAATAAAAATGCAGATTCAAAAGATCAAGGCGTGAGAAAATGGCAAGACGACTTTGGGAACTTGGTATTATCCTTGTGCTTCTTGCAGCAATGATTATCATAGTAGGAGTAGTGATAATCACAATTGCCCTGATTTTTCAGCAAATCAATAGTCTCAGCCTCACTGAACTTTTAACAACTATCATTTGGCCAGTGCAATTAAGTGGCTGGTTAGGCTGGCTTATGTATATTGTTTGGTGGTTTTTTCTTGCGGGAATTTGTGTCATTATTTTATCAGGGATCGTAGGGTTGCTTAAACCGAAAAGGAGAATGCCTGTCAAAACTTCAGCTGAACTTATATCACCTCCGGAAGATCTTAAAGTCGTTGTGACTATACCTGCTTACAATGAGGAAGAAACTATTGCGGATGTTATAGAAGGATGCAAAAATTATGCAAGTGAGATTCTAGTGATAGATGATGGATCTACAGACAAAACAAGAGAAATAGCAGAATTGGCAGGAGTAAAAATTATAATACACAAAATGAACAGGGGTTTAAGCGAGACTATTCAGGATGGCTTAAGAGCAGCATTAAATGCTGGCGCAGATATTATAATAAATATTGATGCAGACGGGCAATATTTACCCAAGGAAATCCCAAAACTAATAAGTCCCATTGTAAACGATGAAGCCGATTTCGTATTGGGCTCACGATTTGCTGGACACATCGAAGAAATGCCATGGATAAAAAGATTTGGAAATAGACTATTTACACGAGTTGTTCGAACACTTACTAACACTGAAATTAGTGATGGGCAGACTGGCTTTAGAGCATTCAATCGAGTGGCTGCCCTGGCGTCAATAGATTTAGCGGGAAGATATACTTATACGCAGGAACAAATTATTCGTTTAATAGAAGAAGGCTTTCGTGTTGCAGAGGTGCCCATTTATTTTGCAAAGAGAAAAAGTGGATCATCTCGCCTTATTGCGAGTCCATTAGGCTATGGCGCAAAAGCGCTAGCGGTCACGCTGAGAACATACCGCGATTATCATCCGGTGTTATTTTTTGGAATCCTAGGGGGAATTTTTATCATAGCAGGCATATTACTTGGGGGTTTTGTGATTATTGAGTGGATAACGACCGGGTTGGTCTTCCATGAATCTACAGCAGTACTTGCAGCTGTGTTTGTAATGAGTGGATTCCAATTCTTATTCTTCGGTTTTCTTGCTGACATGTTTGCAAACTTAAAGCGACTGACAAAAAGAAATAATGAAAGAAGTTAGTGAAATTTTTATTAGTCCAACTGAGTATAAGGAAAATCGATGATCGACTATAGGGTTTTTCTAACTTACGAGCTTCTAGTGATTGCTTTACCACTTCTGATAATTCTACTGTATTATATTCTTTTTACTATCGTTGTTTTAGTTCGCTCATCTCCGCCTGTTAAACGTGAAAATGACCTGGATGTCAGCTTTATTGTACCTACCTACAACGAGGAGAGTTATATTAGACAAAAAATTGGAGCTCTGCGAGAACTAAAGCCTAATGACCAGATAATAGTTGTGGACAGTGGATCAACTGATGCGACTCCATCAATTTTGGATGAATATGCAAGAAAAGGATACATTGATTTCATCAAAGAAGATACGCGAAAAGGAAAAGCAACTGCTTTAAATAAAGCATTTCTCGAGACAAAAGGGAGAGTCGTAATAATAACAGATGCCGATGCGTTTCTGCCTCCTGATAGCGTCAGTAAATTACTAGAGAATTTTGCAGATGAACAGGTAGGAGGTGTCGGAGGTGCTTTAATAGAAGTTAAGAACAAAGATTTAGACAAAATTGATGTCACTTCTACGTCCTTTTTGAAAGCGCGAGAGACTTTCAGAATTTTAGAAGGCAACCTTGATTCAGTGCCTTTTACAGAAGGAAGTTTAGTCGCATTTAGACAAGAACTATTATCTCCACTTCCAATTGATACAATATCTGATGATATGGAATTAGTTCTTTTAGTTAGGGAGAAAGGCTATAGAGTAGTTTTTGAACCTAAAGCACTTGTTTTAGGAGTTGTTCCAACAAGATATTTAGCAAGATTGAAAAGGAAAATCCGTCATCAAATTGGTTCAATACAGGCAATAGTCCGTCATAAAAAAATGATGTTTAACACAAAATATGGTTATTTTGGAACGTTTATCATGCCATTCCATGCTTTTCGTCTTCTAATTCAGCCCTACCTGGTTTTTTCTTCATTAATTCTTGGTCTAATCTTCTTCCCAGAACTGATTAACGTTCTCTATTCAATCCCTCTCTATTTATATGGCGTGCTGTTTGTTGCTTATATTCTAATGGAAAGCTTGACCATTCTTGTAAAGCGATATAGCTTACTTTTAGCAGTTTTTCACTTAATTATACTGCAAGGAGTCACTGTCATTGCACATATATTATATTACAAAAAGCAGAAATACATTGCCTGGTAAATGATACAATAAGAAATGATAATTAAAGGATAATCATCACCTCTTATTATGTCTCTAGGAAGTGAGCTACCTCGTCATACAGCATTGAGGTTTCCTGCTTCAACGACAGACTCGATCCCCTGGCGGGTTACGGAGGTCTTATCTCCACAGGCTTAACATCCCTACGCTCCGTAGGTACGGCTAACGATGGTGAGACAATCGAATCGGAGTATGCACCTTATCTTCAAGTGTGCGCATGATCCCTCCAATTGTTATTGATACCTTCCTCATACCATCTATATAACGTTAGGGAGACCCCTCGATGCACGTGATGAACGTGAACACACACTACCGCCATTCATCACCACGCTGAAGCTGTAGTGCTTTCTTGTTTGGCTACTCATAATCTAGGAAGTAAAAACACATGGACTCTACTGCACTGAAAAAAAGTTATTTTCAGCTACTTCTTCAACACATGCAAAGATATCTTCGATTTTCTGCACACCCCACTATTCGGTATTATATAGTTCGAAGGACTCAACTCGTTTATTCTTTGTTGCAAGAGGAAACTGGAGTGATTTTACTGGATGTAGGTTGCGGCGAGGGACTAGATGTCTATAATCTAGCAAGAAACTATTCTTATACAATCGGGATCGATCTATCCGCAGATGCATTGAAGCGAGTTGCAAGAGGCAACCGCCCTACAAATACCTTTCTTATACGAGGAGATGCAGAAAATCTGCCATTAAAAAGTGAATCAATCAGTATTTCGCTTTGTTTAGATGTATTAGAGCATCTGCCTGAGCCAAGAAAAGCATTAAAAGAGTTAACACGAGTTTCTAAAGATCTAATTGTTATTGCTGTCCCTCTAGCTATGAACCCTCCATTTGCGACACTATTGACGAAATTACGCTGGCTTAAAACCACTCCTTTGAATATAGAAACAGTTGCCGCAGAAAAGGGAGTTAAAGAATTACCTGAACATGGGCATATTAACGAATACACCGTTGGGAGAATAAGAAATGAATTAGAGAGCCTAAAAATACATAAAATCAAAAAATTGATTTTAATGAATCAATTTACAATACCCTTCCGAGAAAAAATTTTATTGAGATTTCCAAAACTAGTCCAGATTTTTGTCCAGTTAGATAAAATCTTTAGTAAACTATTCCCAATTGGAAGATGGGGTTCTGCTGTGGTTGCAATCCAACTTTAAAGATGAATTGACAAGCGTACTGTTATGAAATTAATGTGTAAAGTAATCAAAGTTTATGGTTGGAGAACTAATCTATGACTAAGAAAACATTCTCGGTTATTGTTACTGGACTCAATGTTCAAAGTACCATTGATGAATGTATTCAATCATTGTTACAACAAGACTACCCAGAGAATGAATATGAGATTATATACATAGATGGTGGATCAACGGACAGTACTCTTGAAAAAGTATCTAAATATCCTGTGCGCATTTTACAGGAACGAGGAGGATCACCAGCATCAGGAAGAAATACAGGAATTAAAAAAGCTCAGGGAATAATAATTGCATTTACAGATGCAGACTCTGTAGCTGATAAAAACTGGCTGAAAGAACTACTTGAATGCTATGATACACCCGAAGTGGCGGGGGTGGGAGGAGTAATCTTACCATATCCTGAGAAGAATTACTTCCCACGAACAATGGGATTATTATTACCCACATTTTTTGGATCTGCGGGTGCCAGGAACCCTGCAATTTATCCAACTACAAGGCTTGTAGACCATAACCCAACAAATAACTCATCACTTCGAAAACAGGTTTTAGAAGAAGTCGGTTACTTCAATGAGGAACTAAAGGTTGCAGAAGATATCGAATTAGATTTAAGAATTATAAACAAGGGTTATAAGCTCATATATACTCCTAAAGCAAAAGTTAGGCACCATGGTAGGCAGTCCTTGTCTAAGTTCATTCTTCAAATGTATAATTATGGGATTTGGAGAGCATGGGCTGGAAAAAGATATCCGGGCTTGCTTAAACCAAAACATCTTCTCCCTTCGCTTTTCTTGCTTTTTCTCATATTCAGTGCACTATTTACTACGGTAACTACCCTATTAATGCCGATATCGCTTCTACTTTCCGTGATCTTACTTACCTATTTATCCACAGGACTAATTACAGGACTAAAAGTCTCACTAAAAAGTGAAATACCAAGTCATGTAATTGTTATACCGATCTTAGGATTCATAGAGCATGTATCATACGGTCTGGGCATATTATATGGTCTGTTAAGTGAGCTACCTCGTGCTTAAGCTTCGAGGCTTCCTGCTTCTACGACAGACTCGATCCCCTTGCGGGTTACGGAGGTCTTATCT